>JAIVHQ010000277.1 GCA_020200995.1 Flavobacteriales bacterium | reverse complement strand
GCTTTAAAAGGCGGCAGTACCACATTGCGGAGTTCGCTTTCGGAGATGTTCACATAAGCATAATCTTTACCTGCTTCAGAGTAGCCGTAAGCGGCAAAATGCTTGGCGCAGGCGGCCATGCTATTGGGAGCTGAGAGGTCGTTGCCCTGAAAGCCTTTGACCATGGCGGCGGCCATCACCCCTGTGAGGTAAGGATCTTCGCCAGGCGACTCAGCAATTCTGCCCCAGCGGGGATCGCGCGTTACATCGATCATCGGGGCAAAAGTCCAGTGAATTCCTGCCGACCTACCTTCAACGCCTGCCATTCGCGCTCCTTTTTCGACCAAATCCGGATTCCAGGTCGCAGACTGTCCGAGAGGAATGGGAAGCATGGTTTGAAATCCGTGTATGATGTCACGGCCTATGATGATAGGAATGCCCAGTCGACTTTCCTCGACAGCCACCCGCTGAATTTCATTCAGGGTCAACGTGTCGATCTCATTGAGGATGGAGCCTACTTTTCCTTCCCTGACCGCGTTTCGAAGACCGTCTGAAATACCTCCCGTACCCGCGATTTGCGACATCTGTCCTACTTTTTCGGAAAGTGTCATTTCTGCCAAAAGGGCTGATACGCGTTCCTCGGTCGTAGGGGACTTTACAGGAGCAGTTGCTGTGGATTCAGGCCTGTTCACGGTGGTTTGGTTGTTATTGGGAAGCTTGATTCGGATTTTAACCGGGCAAATCAACCCTCAGCGATGTCGCCTTTCGACATCGCAAAGGATTGGATTTGTAGGATTTTAGAGGGTGTATTTCTACACTCCCTCTGCTACTTGTTCAGAACAATTTTTCCCGAAGCAGTTTGGCCGTTAACTGTAAAAGTGTAGAAGTACAAGCCGTTGGTAAGTCCGTTTGGATTCCAAACATATTGATTGCGGCCGGCAGCCTGATTTCCGAGATTCTTTTGATCGATAACCTTTCCTGTGAGATCGAAGATGGCCAGTTGAACATCGGCTCCGTTTACCAGGTCATACTCAAAAGTTGTTTGGCCGGCTGACGGGTTGGGGAACACGTTAAAATGTCCGACAGTCTCGAGGTCTTCCACATTTACCGTTTGATCGAGGATGAAATTGTCGAAGAAATATTCATCAGATGTATCGCTTTCGGGATCGAAAAGGATCACAAATTGTTCAATATCACCTGCTCCTGCAACCGAACTCGGATCGTAGGATAAAGTTTGCCATGTTTCGCTCTCTGAAGTTTCTGCTGTCATTTCAAGGATCACATCGCCTTCTGCATTTTGCAGTGAAACAATCACAGTGGTGGGCGCTGCGGGATCCCAGACATCAAGCGTAATGGATGCATCATCTTCGATATCAATGCCGTCAGGAAACGTGCCTATGAGAACGTCATTTTCTTCTCCGCCATTTCGGGTATAGGTAGCCACATGGCTCGATTCGTTGCCCGTCATATCGGGGTTTGGAATGCGACGGAAGTTGATGCCCGAATGCGAAAAGATGTAGTTTACATTTTGATTGCACTCGAAATCGTTCAGCACAAGTGGATCCGGAGTTGCGTCCTCGCAGGGAGGGTTGGCCAATTCAGGTCCATTGAAGTTGTCCCAGTAGTAGGTGTCCTGATTGTTGGTATTGGGGTCAAACAGAATCACCAGTTGGTTCAATATGGAAGGAGACACATTTCCATCGGGTGTGGCAGACAGCGAAAATGTCAGCGTTTCCCACTCTTCAGAAACCGTTGTTGTGGCCAAATATTCGCTGTGACGTCCGATAGGATAATTGTCAGGTTCTGCAAGGTTGGTATTCTCCAAAGTGATTTGGACGGTTTTACCCGCTTCAGGACTCCACACGTCTATGCTCATGGTCTTGGAGCCTGTGGCGTAATCCGTCACATCATCCATAACTCCCTGCATTACGATCACGTCAAACAGTTCAGCACCGTTTCGAGTATACTGCGCAGCAACCTGGCTTGGATTGGCTCCTTCTTGATCCGGGTTTTCAAAATAAGGAATGAACACTCCGTTGACGAAGTCATAATCGGCAACACGCGTGTTTTGAAAATTGTCCCAAACTTGCTGGGCATTGGCTGCAGATGCTGTGAGGCAAACGGCAGCAATTAAAGTGTAGATTTTTTTCATCATTTTGAATTTAAAGGGTGTTGGGTGTTAATTTTGGGTTTGGTAAACTCTTACGTAGTCCACTTCCATGGTTTGTGGAAATTGCGTGGTCTGATCGGGGTCGCCGGGCAGGTTTCCTCCCACGGCAACATTTAATATCATGTGAAAAAATTGGTCAAAAGGCCATGTAGTGGGCAGGGTAGTGCTGCGCGAATTGGGAACACCGATGTCCATGCCGTCGACCTGAAAGAGGATGCAATCATCTGTCCAGAAACATGTAAACGTGTGAAACTCGTCGTGAAAGGAAGGAGCGTCGGCGGGTAGTTCTAAATACTGGCTGTTGTACCTCCAGCGATCCTGGCCGTAGTGAATCGTTCCCAGCACTTCTTTTGGCTGGTGACCTAAATATTCCATAATGTCAATTTCTCCGCTCCTGGGCCATTGGCCATAAACCGTGTCGGAGGGGAGCATCCATATGGCGGGCCAGAGGCCTTGACCGATAGGCATTTTGGCGCGAATATCCATGCGCCCGTATTTCCAGTCTCCTTTTTCATGAGAAAGCAAGCGGATCTGTATAATATTGAAGTTCTGCATTGCCCCATCCACACAGGTCATTTCCGTATTGACAGCCATCACCATATTCATAATTCCATTTGGTGGTATCGAGCTCGGGGCCGTCAAATTCGTCCGCCCAGACGAGCTTATATTCTTCGTCAGTGGGAAATCTGCAGCCACCTTGATCTTCGGGTTTATCGCAACTCATTAATACAGTAGCTCCCATCAACGGAAGCAAGACAGGACTGCAAAGCACTTTGATTTTCATATCGCACATTTTATCAAGCCGTAAATCCAAATTTACGAATTTTCAAATTTATGTTCAGTTTACACCTTTACTACTATTCACTGCTACATCTTCTTTACTTCGCTGTATTAATGGGATACATCAATACTACATCAAAGATATGTCGAATGATTATTGAGCTATTGTAACTCTCGTAAATGTAATGAATAAAGTTTGTTTTCTTGAATTGTACAATACTTCATTTAAATCAATATCTTGGTCTCTTTGTAAATGTTTATCTATGTTTCGAATTTTGTCATTTGTACATTATGCCTCATTGATATTCCATTGTTGTACTGCCTCAGCTGCTGTACACATGATGTCAAATCCCGGTGCTCCCGGCGTTGTAAACTATGCACGTTCCGAGTATAATGCGGGAACTCAAAACTGGGCGATCACCCAATCGAGAAATGGGCTCATCTATTTTGGCAACAATAAAGGACTGTTGGAATTTGACGGTTCGAGTTGGCAGCTATTCCCTCTGCCCAATCGAACCATCGTGCGATCGCTTCAATTCGGACCGGATGATGTACTCTACGTCGGCGGTCAGAATGAATTTGGATATTTTTCTCAGGATTCTCTCAGCGAATTCCGATATCAGTCCCTTGCTGACGGGCTCTCCGATGCACACCGAGACTTTGAAGATGTATGGAAGATTTTTCTCCACAATAATAAAGTATGGTTCTGTTCTGAAAAAGCGGTTTTTGCGAAAGGTGAAAATGGCACTGAGGCAATCAATCCGCCGGGAGGTCGGTTCGAGAATTTCTTTCTTGTAAATGACATTCTATACTTTCAGGACAAGAGTGATGGGTTGTTTCGTGTGAGAGGAACCGACTTAGAATTGGTCAGTAACCGCAATGAATTCGTGACAGACCGAATCGTGGCTATGCTGCCTTTCTCCGGCAATGATGTGTTGGTTTTGACCGCGTTGAGCGGAAATTTTATAATGAATGGCGGCGAATTTACAGCGCGCAAAACAGCGCTTGCGACATTTGCAGCCAAATATCAGGCTTACGGAGCAACATTGCTAAGCAACGGGCAGATTGCACTCGGTACTGCACAAAACGGATTGGTAACTGCAGACACTTCGGGCAGTATTTTAGTTCGACTTAATCGTGATAATGGATTGCAAAACAATACCGTGCTCAGTATTTTTCAAGATGCGCGGCGGAATATCTGGATGGGACTCGACAACGGAATCGCCTTTGCTGAAGTCACGGCACCTTTTTCCTTTATAGGAGTGGAGTCAGGGATTAAAGGCACAGGTTACGCATCATTGGTGCACGGCGATAAACTCTATCTCGGTACCAACCAGGGGCTATACAGTTCAGACTGGGGTGAAAAAAGCGACCGTCGTTTTAATTTTTCTGAAGTGAAAAACGGAGGCGGACAAGTGTGGAGCATAGATAAACTCGCCGGTGATGTGTTGGTTTCTCGACATCGAGGTGCTTTCGTGTTGGAAAATGAAGCCGTGAAACCTCTTTCGGAAAAGCGCGGCACCTGGAAATTTTTAGAGCTCTCCTCTCATCCGGGTTATGCACTGAGCGGCACTTATACGGGGTTTACGCTTTATCGAAATGAGGGGGGAGTGTGGAAATTTTACAAGGCCCTTGAGGGATTTGATGAATCGGCGCGCGTGTTTGAAGAAGATGCAGAGGGCTATATCTGGGTATCACATGCGTATAAGGGACTTTATAAAATTACGCTGGCCGATGACCTTTCCGGAATCAGTGAAATTGTTAGCTACGGTGCAGACAACGGACTGCCCGATGAACTTTTCATCAATGTTGGGAAAATCAGAAAAAAATTGGTGTTTAGCACCCCTTATGGCATTTACCGTTACAACCGTTTGGCGGATAAATTTGAAGAACACGGCGACCTTCAAATGATTTTGGGTGCCAACAGGAATGTTCACCGCTTGCTTGAAGACGACACGGGTAATATCTGGTTCTCCCTAGACGATGAATTTGGAGTGTTGCGGTTTGATACGGGATTGGAAGGGCCTGAAAAATTGTGGTTCAATCAAATTCAATCCACGCTGGTAGACGGCTTTGAACATGTATACGCCTACGATGATCGGCACGTATTCATAGGTACCGAAGACGGCTTCGTACATTTCGACCCGTCTACCGATACGGATGTCGGCTTTCCGTTTGGAGTGGTCATCAGGCAAGTGAGGTCAATTACCGATAGCAATTCAATACTTTATATCGGCGGTTATACCGATCAACCCGATGGCACTGCCGAATACCACTATAAACTCAATGATTTTCGATTTGACTTTACCGCTCCTTATTTTGAAGAAAATAACCGCCTCCACTACAGGTTTAAGTTGGATGGATTCGATAAAGATTGGTCTGAGTGGGCACCACGAACATCAAAAGAGTATACGAATTTGCCCCACGGCACCTATACTTTTGCCGTCGCCGCCCGAAATGTGTATGGTGCAGTAAGCAAGGAAGCAACGTATACATTCCGCGTACTTCCTCCGTGGTATGCCACGATTTATGCCAAGCTCTTTTATGTCCTACTGGGTTTTGCTGCTTTGTTTGTTCTCTTTCGTTTCGTTTCGAAAAGGGAGAAAAAGAGAACAGAGACCTTCAGGCTAGAACAGACCCGAAAGCTCGAACAAAAGGAAGCAGAGTATAAAAAAGAGGTGGAGAGGACAGCAGGTGAGGTGATTGCTTTGAGAAATGAAAAATTGCAAAATGACATCAACCACAAAACTAGCCAGTTGGCTTCATCTACGATGCACCTGGTCCAAAAAACCGAGATCCTGACAAAGCTCAAAGAAGACCTCAAAAAACTCAATGAAGAGGCTCCGGCAGACATGAAGAGGAAGATAAATCAAATATCGCGCACCATTGAAAGCGATATTCAGTTAGACAACAATTGGGAGCAGTTTGAAATCTACTTTGATCAGGTTCACGAGAATTTTTTCAAACGTTTGAGACAAAAATTTCCCGAGCTCACCCCCAAAGATCAAAAGCTATGTGCCTACCTGCGAATGAATCTAACTACCAAAGAAATAGCACCGTTGTTAAATATTTCGGTGCGGGGCGTTGAGATCAGCCGGTACCGCGTTCGGAAAAAACTCGACCTTGACAGCGATATTAATTTGGTTGCTTTTATCATGGATGTGTAGTCTAACCTTACGGATTTTTAACGGCGATAAATAAGGCGCGCAAGGGAGGCGCAATGGTGGCAGTATTTGGAAGCGTGCTCATAATTTGATGTTTTTGCGAACAATGAATTTATACAGAGTTTTCAGTACAGTTTTTGTAGGAATATTGTTAATCGGATGTTCGGCGATTTCGTCCGTTTCATCTTCGAAATATTTCGAAGACATCATTCGGACTGATGATCAGGACTACGGATATACTCCTGAGAAGCCAATCAAAATGCGCAATGGCAGTCAACCCGCCACCATGAGAACCATGTATGACTTTATCGGGGCGTTGAAGTCCGAGAACGGGAATCACCTTGAAATGATCACGCGGTATTCAGTAGAAAATCCCAACTACGAAGGGCGGGCAACCAACCCCGCAACAACCAAAGATCCCACACCCATGCTCGATAAGATTTTGGTGGTTCCAAAGGGAGAACAAGATACCTTGGCTTTGTATTTCAACACCTTTATTCCCGAAGAAGTAAAAATCCCCAAAGGCCTGGAGCTGGACTCCTCCCGGTTCTAAAAGAAAAATGTTCGAACAGATGCAGGTTATTGCTTTACGATCTTAAAACTTCGGCTGTCGTTGTCACTTGTCATAATGTGAATTATGTACACGCCGGGGGCTTGTCCCGAAAGATCGAGTCTGATGCGGTCGTCGGCTGCCCTGCGGGCATCGATCATTTGCCCCGATGAATTGAAGACCTTTATTTCTCTCTCAGGATTCGATGTCCCGAAATCAACATTAACTTCATCGACCGTTGGCACAGGAAAAATCCTGACATGGGACTGATCGGAACGTTCAGTATTCAGCCCGCTTTTTTGGAAGATGCGCACGTAATCCACTTCCATCACAGCGGGAAATTGGGTGGTGCCGTCAGGGCTGCCCGGCCAGTTTCCACCCACAGCTATATTGAGCAAGAAGAAAAAGGGTTTTGTAAATATCGGTGCGGTGTTGTTTTCATCTTCGAAGGGAAAGTGAAAATAGGGTTGATCATCGAGGATAAAAGTTACCCCGTCTTCATTCCAATCGGCGCCGTAAACATGCCATTGACTTCCGTCAAAAGGTGCCGTTTTTGTGTCGTATGTATGACCCTCACCGTCAAACCAGTGGATGGCTGAGTTGGTCATCGGTTCGTTGTTCACGTGTTCCATCACGTCGATTTCGCCGCAAAACGGCCACCCATCTTCTTCAAAGTTTGCGCCGAGCATCCAAAATGCAGGCCAAATGCCTTGACCTATCGGTACCTTTATCCGGGCTTCCACTTTCCCGTAGAGGAACTCCATTTTATTAATGGTCCGAATTCGTGAAGAGCTGTAGCTTGCTCCGCCGACATTTTCCTGCCTTGCGGTGATTTTTAAAGTCCCGTCGCTCACTTCGGTATTTTCAGGACTCGAGGTGTACATTTGAAGTTCGTTGTTGCCCCAACCGTGGCTGCCGAACTCGTGGCTCCAGGTGTCCATGTCAAGGGAGTTGCCCTCAAATTCGTCAGACCAATCGAGTGCCCAAATCTCCTCGTCGGGCACCAGGCAGTTTGAGCAAAGGCTCCAACACACGGGATCCAGTTCCACATCTCCTGTCACATTGAGGATGCGGTTTGGGCCGGCAACACAATCGGTTTCGTAGCTCAGCTCTTCCTGACCCGACCAATTGTCAAAGGAGAATATGTATTCGATTGTACCTGTGGGTATGTCAACGGTAGTTTCCCAAACTCCATCGCCGTCGGGGTCGCTCATGGCGTTGCAGTTTCCACACCATCCGTTGAATGTGCCGTTGACCTCAGGCGTTCCAAAACCTTCGAATCCCGCCATGTTCAATTTGAATGTCACATCGGCGGCGTGGCTG
>JAIVHQ010000074.1 GCA_020200995.1 Flavobacteriales bacterium | reverse complement strand
CCACTGAAAATGGTGAGAACTGCGGCAGAAACCAGCAGCTCGCGGATAAAAGCGTCGTCGGGAAAAATCAGTGTGAACACGCGGATGTAGGCGTAGACACCAACTTTGGTCAACAAGCCTCCGAAAATCGCTGATACCGCGTCGGGCGGGGTGTGATAGGATGCAGGCAACCAGAAATAAAGAGGAAAAACAGCCGACTTTATACCAAATCCGACAAAGAACAATACAGCTGCGATTTCGACGAGAAAGCGATTTTCGATTTTGGCAATCTGAAGAGAAATATCGGCGAGGTTGAGCGACCCTGTCAGTCCGTAAATCACCGCAATCGCTGTGAGGAAAATGATAGAAGCCAGCATATTCAACGTGAAATACTTCACCGCCCCTTCGAGCTGCTTGCGCTCACCGCCGAGTGTGATCAGCACAAAGCTACTAATGATGATGACCTCAAACCACACGTACAAATTGAAAAGGTCGCCTGTGAGGAATGCGCCATTGAGGCCCATCAACAAAACGTGAAAAACAGAGAAATATCCGAACCTAAGGCGGGCTCCCTCCACCGAAACGACCGAGAAAAGCGATACGGCCAGACCCGATATAGCAGCCAGCAAAACCAGGGTGGACGAGAGGGTATCGGCGACAAAAGTAATCCCGAATGGCGCAGGCCAGTTGCCACCTTGCAGCGCTGCACTGCCCTGCTCGTTCACATAGGCAAAAAGCGCGACGGCCACACCAACGGAAACAATGCTGCCGACCACGCTAATGATACGCTGCACCTTTACATTGGTCCAAAAGAACATCAGTGCAACTGCGAGCACCAGAGGAAAGAAAATCGGCCAAATAATCAGTTGCGAGCTCATGCGTATTCGTCGGTGGTATTGATCTCGTCGAGGTCGTCGGTTTTGACCACCTGATGAGTGCGTTTGATGAGAATAATGGCAAAGCTCTGTAGTCCGAAGCTGATTACGATTGCAGTTAGAATCAAGGCCTGCGGCACCGGATCATCGTAAGGGCCTTCGATCACTTTGGCAGCCTCAGGAATGATAGGCGGACCGCCTTTCACGAGGTTTCCCATCAGGAAAATCAAGAGGTTCACACCGTTGCTCAAAAGGGCCAGGCCGATAATCAGCTTCACCAGACTGCGGCGCAAGATCATGTAGATGCCTGCAGCGTATAAAATCCCCGTAAATATGGCAAGTAGAAGCTGCATCAGGAAGATTCTGAGAGTGTCATAATAATCGTAAGTACAGAGCCCACCACAACGATGTAAACCCCTGCGTCAAAAAACAAAGCCGTACCAATCGAGCCAATCACAGGCACTGAGTCGGGGTACCAAATACCCGTCATAAAAGGCAAGTCCTGAAATACAACGGGGAAAATACCGCTTAGCAAAGCAACACTCATCCCAATCGGGATCAGGTAGCCCGGGTGGATGCGCAGTAGCCGCCGGCTGCTCTCAAGGTCATAAGCAAAAGCGTGAAGAACAAAAGCAATGGAGGCCACAAGGCCGCCTACAAATCCGCCGCCGGGAAGGTAATGTCCGCGGAGAAGCAGAAATACCGAAAACAACAGCAGAAGCGGAAGCAAAAAGCGCGATGCTGTTTTTAAAATGATTGTGTTCACAGCCTACCTCCTACTTTAAGGGTTATTTCAACAAGCGTATATTTGGGCATACAGTTCACAATGTTCATATTTAAATATCATCAGATTTTTTCAATCGCAATTTGAGCAAGCTAAACACGCCGAGGGCTGCCACCGCGAGCACCGTAATTTCGATCATGGTATCGGTGCCACGAAAATCAACCAAAATGACGTTGACGATGTTCTTCCCTTTTGCCAGCAGATATGCATTTTCAGCATAGTACTCCGAAGTTTCACGGTTAGTCCCTTCCTGGACCGCAGCAAGAGCAATGAGTGTGATCATCCCTCCGAAAACTGTCGCGAATATCCAATCCCGTGCGCGCGATCGAAGGTCAGAGAGCTTGAGGTAACGCGGCAGTCGGTACAGTACCAGGACAAACAATATGACGGTTAGCGTATCGATCGTAAACTGGGTCATCGCCAAATCAGGAGCACTGTAAAACACAAAAAACAAGCAAATGGCATAGCCCACCACCCCTAAGCCCAGCACCGCAGTGAGGCGAGATCGGGTAAAAACGGTAACCGTGACGCCGAGGATGAGCAGCACAGCAATGGCAATCTCATACCAACTCAGCTCCAAAAGGTTATCGACCTTTATATGGAGATTAATAGCCCCCGACATGCGCGAGCCTAGCAAAGCGATGAGCACAAAGAGGATCATCAGCACATAATACCTCAGGTAGCCATTTTGGAACAAATGGGTCCACTTCAAAGAGAAAAGATTAAACATCCTGCCACCCGCCTCGTAAATTCCTTTGGGCGAAATGCGCGACAATGAATCCAGGCGTCTTTCCAGCGCATGGGACGGCCTTACGGCAAAAAACACAGCTGCCCCCAAAGCCAGGGTGATGCCGCTGAGAAGCAGCACCGTATTGAATCCGTGCCACAGCTTGAGGTGGGGAGTCGCTTCCGCAAATCCCAGTGATGCAAGGGCGGGGTGCACGAAACCGCCTTCCAGCAAGGCGGGGTATACTCCGAGTACAATACACAATGCAGCGAGCAAAAGCGGCGGCACCCACATCGCAGGCGACGGGAGGTGCACCTTACCGTAGGCTTCCGGCATTTTTCCCGAAAAGGGCCTGATACCCGCTACAAACCCGGCGTGAAGCAAAAATACATTTGTGAGCAAGGCCGCAGCAGTGAGCAAAATTCCCAAATTGGGGATGCCGAGGGTGCTTTCATAAATTAAATCCTTACCGATAAAACCGAAACTCAGCGGAAGACCTGCACTTGACAGTGCTGCAATCACCGAAGCAAAAGCCACAGGCATCAATACTTTACGCAAACCTCCAAGTTGGGTGACATCGCGGGTCTTGGTTTCGTGGTCTACAATGCCTGTCACGAGAAAAAGCGTGGCCTTGTAAGTGGCGTGCACGAAAATGAAAACCAGCGCCGCAGTCATGGCTGCTTCAGTGCCCAGCCCGATAAGAAAAGTGAGCACCCCGAGGGCCGAAATCGTGGTGTACGCCAAAATGGCTTTCATATCTGTCTTGAAAAGGGCCAATACGGCCGAGTAAAGCATGGTGAACCCGCCGACAATCATGAGACCATCATTCCAAAAAGCCATGCCGTCGAGGCTAGGGCTAAACCTTAGCAAAAGAAAGATGCCGGCCTTGACCATGGTGGCCGAATGGAGGTAAGTACTCACCGGCGTAGGCGCTTTCATGGACTATCCTGAATGAGATTTCCGAATGCGTAAAGGCCCTCGAGATCAGTGGTACCTGCCACTGTGTTCACGATGACCGCGGCGGCGAGCAGCCCCATACCTCCAATACCCGTCACAGCCAGGGCTGTGAGTGCAGACTTTCGAGAGGCTTCCTCTTTATTGTTGAACCCGATCAGAAAGAAAGAGCTGATGCTCGTGAGTTCCCAAAAGACAAACATTAGAAAAAGATTGTCAGACAATACGAGGCCCAACATCGAAGCCATAAAGAAACTCAGGTAGGCATAGAACCGGTCGAGCTCCTTGTGCCCGTGCATATAAGCATGGGTGTAGATAAACACCAAAGTCCCAATGCCTGTAATCATGACAGCAAAAAGAAGGGAGAGGCCGTCAAGCACAAAACTGAAATTGACCCCGAGTGACGGAACCCAGCTCACAGACTCCCGAATCACCTCACCGGAAATAATCCCGGGAATGCGCGTGGCGAAATATGTGCAGAGCGCAGCGGGAAGTGCAATCCACAGGATGTTGTTCATCCTCGGCACCACGGCCATAATGCGGGGCAACAGCAAAGCGACGATAAATCCCGAAAGCACGATCCAAAGCATGCCCGCAAAGATAGGTGAATTGCCAAACCAACAAGGTTTAGAAAAGCAGAAGAATACATCCCGGCCTGTTCACCAAGAAACAGTACAAACAAACGGGGGCAATTCGACTTCGAGAGGCCCAAAGCGACTTGCCAAGGATCAAACCCTAAACGCATCGAAGGCTTTGATGTATGAAACAAGAAAGCACATCGAAAAGCTCTAATTCATCATTTTTTTTCGACCTTAGTCGTCGATTAATACACTACTAATGAGAAATTATTAAATTGGTTTCAAATGAAAAAGGACTTCCGCAGAAAATGGCTGATTTACGCCCCGCTGGGCCTCGTGCTCACAGGCGCGGGGCTTTGCTTTACCGCCGAAGCAGCCGTAATGAAGTACAATCAGGTTCCCACCGCAGAATGGATTTTGGCGGGCACCGGCGCACTGGTGGTTTTTAATTCAGGGCTTTCTTTCTTCGGATCAGCCGTGGTGGCCAAAGTGCGCGAAATTCAAACAAAATCATGAACTTCGGGAATCCCAAAGGGCCCCTTTGCCCCTTAAACATTTACAAATGAAAAAAAGACAGTTTTTAAAACTCACCTCTGTATTTGCGGCAGGTACCGTAGCGGCTCCAATGCTCACCTTTTGCAGCGAACCCAATGCCGCCGGCGAAAATGGCGGTGATAAAAAAAACGGAGAATCAAATTCAGCGGGATTCACACTTCCCGCCCTCCCCTATGCTTTCGATGCACTCGAGCCGCATATTGACGCGTTGACCATGGAAATCCACCACGGAAAACACCACCAAGGCTATACGGACGGCCTTAACAAGGCGCTCAAGAATCGCTCAGACCTTAAAGAAAAATCCATCGAATCATTGATGAAGGCCGTCACCGCGGCCAATTCGGACATCGGCTTGCGCAACAACGGGGGCGGCTATTATAACCACAGCCTGTTTTGGGAAATCATGTCGCCGGAAGGAGGCGGCACGCCCGGCGGCGCCATCGCGGAGGCCATCGACGGGAGTTTCGGGTCTTTTGAGGCCTTCAAGGAGAAATTTTCGGAAGCGGCGGGTTCGGTGTTCGGTTCAGGCTGGGCATGGCTTTGCGCGGGCGAAGGCTCGCTGTTCATATCGACCACGCCAAATCAGGACAATCCGCTGATGACCGGCATTGTAGAAAACACGGGCACCCCGATTCTGGGCATTGACGTGTGGGAGCACGCGTATTACCTCAACCACCAAAACGAGAGAGGCGCTTACATTGACGATTTCTTTGAGGTCATCAATTGGGATGCCGTGAACGCGCGGTTGGAGAAGGCCTGAGGGTGTGGATTTGGGGGATTCGGGTGGCTGCGGTAAACTAAGGTTTAGCGCTTTTCGCAAACGGAGCGCTGCATGCGTTCGGGCAGCACGAAACCAATAACCCTTTCACAGCCCTCCGACTACGTTACAACCAATATTTAATTTATGACTATCAGTCGGTTTTGTCATCATTTTTGCGGGGCAAAAATGCCGCCAAAACCATTTACATCATCACAACATTATCCCGCGGCATATACCGCAGGCTAATGTCATATCACCGCTCTGCGGTTCAAACAGTTCACGGGGAAAACCACGCTCACTTAATATAAGGCGGAACCAACATCAAGGCCCCGAATCTTTTATTTGGCGTTAGAATTTCATAAGAGTTTTTCTCAACTCACAAACTTTACGCTCAAACTCTTCTTCACCGGAGCCGACAGAGGCAACCGCGGGATAGAACCCAGCTATTCCCCGAAACGCCACCCCTTCAATCAAAGCCACAACATCGCCGTGCGAAGCCCGCGGAAGCTACAGCAATAAGGCTGATTTTTTGACAAAACAGTTGGTTGTGTCTTTGAGGGTTAAATTTCGCTGATAAAGCATGCCTTAAATCAAGTCAAAAAATCATGCCTGATTTGGCCGACGCGCCATTGATCAGGAGGAAGGCATTGCCGCCAAAATTGCCTTAGCTTTCGCTTGAATTTTACGCGGTCATTGTCTGCTTTTCAGCGGTCCTTGTGAGATCGCTGTCGCTAAGTTGGGTTCCTTTTTTTCAAGAAAAAGGAACGAAAGGGACTGTCGCGTCAGCGATACGAATCTATTCCCATTGTTGGCATTGTATGTAGAAGTCTCATTATAAAGTTATTGGAGCGATAAATAAAAATGCGTCATTGGTACGCGAAGCGAAGAACCCCGAAGGACCTCACGAATACCGCCTAAAACAAACATAGGAATGAGTAATCTCAGCCAACCAAGCACAAGCCACAATCATTCAAGTGATTGAATTCCTCATTTGAGTTCCCCCTGCACGCAAACGTGTAATCGATCGCAGTCATCTGCGTATCATGTTCATTTTGAAAACCCAACTACCTTGACATAATCCTTACTTTTGCGCCATGAAAATATTGATGGTATGTCTCGGCAACATCTGCCGCAGCCCGATGGCCGAAGGAATCATCCGCGACAAGGCCGATGAAAAAGGAATTGAAATTGAAACCGACTCGGCCGGCACCGGCGATTACCACATTGGCGAAGGTCCGGATAAGCGTGCCGTGGCGGCCATGAAAAAGCACGGCCACGACATCACCGACTTGCGTGCGAGGCAATTCAAAGTTTCCGATTACGACGAATTTGACGTGATCTATGCCATGGACGCTTCGAACTTCGACAACATGCTCAAGCTGGCCCGCAACGACGACGACCGCGGAAAGGTAAAGCTCATCCTGAACGAAAGCCAACCCAATCGGGACATGGAAGTGCCCGACCCCTACTTCGGCGGAGACGCTGGTTTTGAAAACGTGTATAAAATGCTCGATGCCGCCTGTGAAGTAATTTTAGAGCGCCTCAAATGAAAAAAGGCACCCTCTACCTCATCCCCACCACCCTCGGGCCGGGGCCTGTCGAAGCAGTGATTCCCGCCGGGGTTCTGGACATTTCGCGAAGGCTTGTGCACTTCATTGCCGAAAATGAACGCACTGCACGCAGGTACCTGAAAGCCGCAGGAACCACTGTGCCCCTGGACGACCTGCAATTCGGAATCCTCAACAAGCACACCCGCCCCGAGGAAATTCCGGCCCTTTGCAAACTGCTCCTCGAAGGCACCGATATGGGCCTGATCAGCGAGGCGGGACTTCCCGGTATTGCCGACCCCGGCGCGGCAGTTGTGGCCTGGTGCCACCAAAATGCCGTTCACGTCGTGCCCTGCACGGGGCCTTCGTCCATCGTGCTGGCGCTGATCGCCTCGGGCTTCAACGGACAGGAATTCACCTTTCGGGGATATCTCCCCATCGAAAAGCGCGACCGCCATCAGGTGTTGCGCATCATGGAGCGGGAAGTCGCGGGCGGCGGGCCTTCGCAAATTTTTATGGAGACCCCTTTCAGGAATGAAAAACTCCTGGAGCAAATCCTCGAAAACTGCAATCCCGCCACCGAAGTCTGTATCGCTTGCGACATCACTTTGGACACTGCTTTTATAAAAACTGCGACGGTGGCCCACTGGAAAAAACAAAAACCCAACCTGCGGAAGCGTCCGTGTATTTTCATTATCGGCGTGTCTCAATAGCATTTGATATTGGGGGTTTTTTGCACTATTTTTTTTCATCTCTCGCTCGTATGTCGCAAATTGCATGTGCTATGAACAAAGCTTCCGAGGGCAGTTATCGCCCGAGAAAAAACTGTAACCCTGTTTCAAGATCTTTCGTAGGAACACACGTACGCAATTTTAGAGGTACTTTTAAGCGCAGGAGCGAGAACAAATAATCGAGATGAAAAAAATTTCCAAGAAGGAAACTGAAAACGACGGAACTATCCATGTACTTTCTATTGCAGAAAGACGCAAGCAGCGCGGTACAGAATACGATCACGCTGAAAAGGCGGGAATTCTGAACCGCAATCCAAATCCGGTTTTTTGTATTGAAACAGGTGGAAAAATACGCTATAAAAATAAGGCCGCTCATCAACTTACCGAAAACCTTTCTATCGAAGAACGCGGCTTACAGCTGTACCGCCTTGCGGTGATGGTTCGAAAGGTGGTTAAAAGCGGCACAGCTAAAAAATTGCAATACCACATCAACGGCGCCGATTTCAGGGTAGAAGTCCTCCCCCGGGATGGTGAAGATGCCGCAGATTTATACTTCACGGAAATCTCCGAAAGCCTCAAGATTAAAAACTATTTTGAAGTACAGGCCGCCTTTGCAGAAGCCCTGCTAAAGGCCGAAAGTGTTGAAGATGTGGTCTGGAGCATTGTGAAGCAAGCCGTATCCAAACTCGGTTACGACGATTGCGTGGTGTACCTCCTGGGGGACGACGGAAAAACTTTGGTGCAAAAAGCTGCACACGGGCCCAAGAATCCGCGTGAAACAGATTTAAAAAATCCGATCGTCCTCGAGCTTGGGGAGGGCATCTCCGGTGATGTCGCAATCACGAAAGTGGGTGAGATCGTCAAAGACACATCAAAAGATCCGCGCTACGTTGTGGATAATGAGGTAAGGCTTTCAGAAATTGCCGTTCCCATTCTCGACGATGGCATAGTGATCGGCATCATCGACTCAGAGCACCGCAGCAAAAATTTCTACTCATCCGAAGACCTGAGCATCCTGACTGCCATCGCCTCGATGGCCGCTACGAAAATACAGCGAATCAATTCAACGGAAGCCATAAAATTTCGCGACATCACGGGCTACAGGGAAGAAGAGCTCCTCGGTGAGGGTTTCGCGATGAAAGAACTCATTCACGAGGTAGAAGAAGGCGGTTTGAATGCGATGAAGGAACGCGCAGCGGGTGACAAGACACCTAAATCTTATCGCGTAACACTGATCACCAAGCACAGCGAAATCAGACGACTTGCAGTGAATACAGTAATTCTCGAAGATGAACGCGGCCCTTACACCTTGGGTATCGCCTTGGATATTACACAGCTTATCGAGTCGGAGCGCACCCTCCGCGAATTAAACGCCGAGCTATCAGAGCGAAACGAAGAGCTCAAACAATTCGCCCAGCTCGCCTCGCACAACTTGCGTGCACCCGTAAGCAATATGGTGGGCCTACTCGGCATTTACGAGAGGGGCACCGACCCCAATCCTGTCAATAAAACCGTGATCAAATCGCTGTCCAAAGCCACCTCTGACCTCTCAATGACCCTGGAGGAAATGCACTCCGTGCTCAGAATGCGTGCAGAAGAATCGCACCAGTTCGGCTCAGTAAGCCTGATCGAAATCCTTGAAAAAACCTGTGTAATTCTCAAAAATGAAATCGACGGCGCTAAAATGAAGATTTGCATCGATTTTGACATAGAGGAACTGAACTACGTGCGTTGTCACATCGAGAACTTCTTTTTCAACCTCATCTCAAATGCGGTCAAGTACAGGAGTCGCGACCGCCTCCCCGCACTGAATATCACGTCGCGTTTAGAGAACAGCACGGCGGTTCTCACTTTTGCCGACAACGGCATAGGAATCGATCTCGAACGCCATGGCAAGGATATATTCGGCATGTATAAGCGGTTTCACAACCACCCCGACAGCCGGGGCATCGGACTTTACCTGGTCCACGCACAGCTCAAAAGCCTTGGCGGTACGATTGAAGTAGACAGCAAATCAGGTGAAGGCACCACTTTTATCCTGAAGCTGAAGCTCCCCGATTCCTAACAGATCATAAAACTTCAATGCTGGTCGAAGGAACACGCCTTTCCTCGAAGGACTTAAGGCATTGGTCTATTAATTCAAAGATATAGCTGTAGGCAGCAATCTTCTACTGACCTTTGCAACTGAAGAAAACCTCTTAATTCGCTATGAACCTTCTCCTTGTTGATGACGATTCAACCTTTCGCTTTATTGCCAAAACGGTGGCCGACAAATCGGGTGTGGCCAAAATTATCGCCGAAGCGGTGAACGGTACCGAGGCATTAAAGTACTTAAGCAACTCGTTATCGTCGGGAAAGGGAATACCCGACATGATCTTTCTCGATCTCAACATGCCCGAGATGAACGGGTGGGAATTTCTCGAGAAACTTCCGCACACGCTTGACGGCAAAATCGATATCCCTGTATGCATCCTCTCCTCGAGCATCAGTACCCACGACAGCGATCGTTCTCAAACCTATGCCTGTGTAAGGGGCATGATTGCAAAACCACTGACTCAAGAGCACTTGCAAAAAATGCGGGCATTGATTGCCGAAGCGTAGCTCTATCTCCTTGTTATTAAGCATACAGGATGTATATAACTCTCTGCAATCCGAACTTTACCCGGTTCGGCTCCATTTCCTGTGAATTCCAGCCTAACTTAGTTAGATTTTTATCACCTTTGCGGCCGTGAACATCGCATTAAAAGAAAAGAAGCGCGTAGCTTCGAGGGAACTGATTTGTGGAGAAGCGCTTCTGATAGCTGAAGAAAACGGCTGGGAAAAACTCACCGTTCGCGCCCTTTCGGAAAGACTGGGGTACGCCCCTCCCATTCTTTACCAACATTTTGAAAGCAAAGAGCACCTGCTTTGCGACATCGTCGCATCGGGATTCGATCGCCTGAACGCTTCGATGGAAAAAGCAGCGGAAGCCCCGGGCGATTCGGGCGAAAAGTTGGTGCGTGTGGCTCGGGCGCGCTTCAGGTTTGCTGTAAATCACAAGGCACTCCACAACCTGATGTTTGGCGCGGGAGGCCCTTGCCGGCGGCCCGAATCTGCATACAAACAAATGTGCCGCGCAGAAGCCCTCGTGACCCGCCTGCTTTGCATGACTGCTTCTGGCGGAAAAATATCCGATGCCCCCGACGACGGTCGCGAACTGCTGATCAACTTCATCGCCCTAATCAAAGGCTACACTTACTTTGCCGCTGAAATGCCCGAAGAAGCCGCACGGGCCGCTTTTTTTCAAAACCAAAAACCCGAAGATGCCCTCGCCTTAGCCATGGAGCGCTTCATCTCATCCATTCAATCAATCAATCGATCATGAATAAACGCAAGGTTTTGATTTCACTTGCAGGTGCCGCTATCCTGTTGCTCAGCTTTTTGGCCTCAGGACTTTTCAAAAAGGAGGCTCCGGATCGCAGTTCCTCAAAAGTCGACATCGCCACAGCAGTCAACGCAAAAGAAGTGACCCCCGGCGAAGTGAACCGAACCGTGAAAATTACGGGGCGACTCCTTCCCGAAAACACAGTTTCGCTCTACGCCGAAGTGGGCGGCACAGCTCAATTCGGCAACCAATCGTTCAAAGCCGGTGTGCGCTTCAAGAAGGGTGATGTCCTTTTGAAAATAAACTCTGACGAAATAGAAAGCGGACTTGCCGCCGCACGAAGCAGCTTTCAAAGCAGGTTGGCCGGAATAATACCCGACCTGAAACTCGACTTTCCCGACGCCGCTGAGGACTGGGAAGAATACCTGTATGGAATGGATATCGAAAAAATCCTTCCTCCGCTTCCCGATGCAGGCGACAGACAGGTGCAGCTATTTCTCAGTGGTCGCGAGATTTTTACCACCTATTAC
>JAIVHQ010000073.1:5415-8380 GCA_020200995.1 Flavobacteriales bacterium | reverse complement strand
CAGCCGAGGTTGTACTTCCGCATCAGTCGCAGGGCTTCCGTTGTGGAAGTATCGCCGGTGATGGTGACGGGGTTCTTGCTCATGATGTCGTTCACGGTCACTTCCTTTTGATCGTGGTCCACCTTTTTGCAGTAGTATTTCAGAATATCGGCTGATGAGATGATGCCCACCACTTCGCCCTGATCGTTTTCGACCGGAACGTGGTGTATCTTGCGCCAGTCCATCACACTCGCCGAAAGTTCTACAAGGTCTTCTTCCTGAACGGTGTAAAGTTCCTGCGACATGATTTGCCGCACGTACTTAAACTTGTTGGTCCACGACCCGCCTTCGCGGATGTGAGGCATGTCCCAGGTGTGAACCGGCTCCCGGGTTTGCTGTCGGCGCAGCATGCCGGCAGTCACGGCCACCACTGATTCCTCGCGCGATGATTTTTTGATGAGTTTGGTATAAGCCGTCCCGAGCCATATACTGCCGGTCTGATGACTTTTTACCCTTCCTTCGATCACATTGAGGTAGCGGTCGATGTCTTCGGCATCAATGTTTTTGGATTCCAGTCCTTTTCGGGCGATGGGCAGCAGCTCGTTGAGGATGAGTTCTTCGGCGGTTCTTACCTTGCCGTGCACCCAGCGAAACTGGGCACCCAGACCCACCTGCGCCGCTTTGAGGAAATTGTGCTTGGCGTGGTCGAAATCCAGGTGGTCATCGATTTCTTTTACATAATCGGGCATCCCAGCCATCAGTCCCAGCCAAAAGGCGGTGTTGGCCATCTCGTCGATGATCGTAGGGCCGGATGGCACGTAGCGGTTTTCTATGCGAAGGTAGCTTGTAGTAGGCAATGTCGTACTTGAAAATCTCGGTCACACTTTCCTTTAGCCAGTCAGTGCCGAATTCCACGCGGCTTTTGATCTCGCGTTCGGGATTGTTGAGGTTTTTCAGGTCGACGGTTTGCTCGAACACGGCAATGCGCGATTCCTCCCACAGCCTTCTGCCGAAGAGTAGGGGCGAATTGGTCGAAGCTGCCAGCACGGGTCCGGCGATGGCCTGGGCCCAGTTGTACTGGTCTACAAAGTTGTCTGCATCGATTTGAAGATGAATCTGAAAGCTCGTGTTGCACGCTTCAAAAAGCATGGTGTTGTGCTTGGTAATCAGCTCGTCAGTACCTTTAATGTTGAACTCAAAATCGCCGCCTCGCATCTTCATCATCGCATCGTTAAGGGCGCGGTAGCGGTCGTAGGGTGTGATATTGGCAAAGTCGAGGTCGGCTTTGCGAATGGTGGGCAGGATGCCTGTAAGCACCATCTGCGCGTTGTGTCGCTGCGCCATGAGCTCCACTTTGTCGAGCAGGGTGGTCAGGTGCTGCTCCATCATTCGCAGTGCGTTTCCCGAAAAAATCAGGGGATCGAGGTTGGCCTCAATATTGAACTTCGCGAGCTCCGTGGTGAAGTGTGGGTCGTCCAGCTCCTTGAGTATTTCCAGCCCCACCATGGCAGGGCGATAATACCTGTCCACGAAGCAGAGCTCCTGTTCGGCACCGATGCGCGCTATTCCGCTCTCAAACATGCCCTTGTCGAGCATGTATTCAAGCGCTTTCATATCGTTGAGAATCGCAGTGACAAAGGTCTTTCGCTGTTCTTTCGTCTCTACTACAAATACGTCCATTGCCCCCATGAAGCAGTCTGTTTATTTTAAATTATTGATTGGCATGTTACCGCGTAACTTCGGCAGGGATGAAGTTCTGAATTTTCTGTGAAACGGCAAGCAGGCAACTGCTATTTAATACGCAGGTCCAGCATCTTCTCATCCTCAATAAATGCTTCCAACCGATCACCTTTCACCGCGGGCCCCACACCGCTCGGGGTTCCGGTGTAGATTAAATCACCCATTTTCAAGGTGAAGTAGCTTGAAATGTGTGCGATAAGTGCTTCGAATGCGAAAATCATGTCAGCGCTGTTTCCGGATTGCACTTCGCTTCCGTTTTTGTGCAGGGAGAATCGGATCTGCTTCGGATCTTTTAATGATTTGAGGGGGATAAATTTTTGCGAAAGCGGAGCCGAGTGGTCAAATGCCTTGGCCTTCTCCCACGGCAGGCCTTTCTCTTTGCACTTTTGCTGCACGTCTCTGGCAGTAAAGTCAATGCCGATGCCCACTTCCGTGAAATACTTGTGTGCGAACCTGCGATCGATGTGCTTGCCGAGGCGGCTGATGCGGAGCACAAGCTCCACTTCGTAATGCAGATCGTTGGTGTGTTCGGGATAAAAGAAGGGGTGGCCTTTTGGAATTAAGGCCGTTTCGGGTTTCATGAAAAGAACGGGCTCCGTCGGTACCTCGTTTTTCAGCTCGGCTGCGTGGGCCGCGTAATTTCTGCCTACACAGATAATCTTCATTGGGCGTAGCTCAACCTTTCTTTAATGTCGCGCAGCACTTTCTTGGTGTAGAGAGGAAAATCACCGTTGAGCATCCAGCCGTAATACCCGGGCTCCATTTTGAGTACTTCCTGCACGGTTCGGCCTTTGTGTTTTCCAAAATTGAAAATTTCCACGCCCTTCTCGTTGTAAACGAATCGGCCGAGGAAGTCCACATTCCTGTGGCGCTGCGATACTTCGTGGAGGTGGCTCATATCGTTCACCACCGGGGTGTACATGTTGCCGTCCTTTCCTTCGATCTGCGTGTCCTTGTAGCGCTCCAGCTGGGCGAGAAATACCTCGTAAGTGGCCACCACATCGGCCATGGCTTCGTGGGCATTTTCCATGTCCTTGCCGCAGTAAAATTTGTACCCCGCTTTCAGCGTGCGCTGCTCCATGAGGTGAAAGATATTTTGCACATCGATGAGGTTGCGGTCTTCGATGCCGAACTCAATGTCGCACCTCAAAAACTCCTCGGCGAGGATGGGTACATCAAATTTATTGGAATTGTATCCGGCGAGGTCGCAGTCGTAGATGAATTTGAACAACTTCGAAGCCACCTC
>JAIVHQ010000073.1:0-5336 GCA_020200995.1 Flavobacteriales bacterium | reverse complement strand
GTGGTTTCTAAGTCGAAGAAGGCCAGCGGCCGCTCGAGGTTTAGTTTTGTCATTTTTTCTCGAGGTTGAGTGTTTTGAGGTTTTTTTCTTGTCGCATATGTGCACTGTTTACGACCAATTCTTCACGGTAGGGCTTGAACCCTTTACCTTCCAGCGACATAGAGTACTTACCAGGGTAGAGGGCTAAAATAAACTTGCCCGTTATTTTATTGGCGGCGTATTCGCCGATGAGTTCGTCGTTCTCGTTTTTCACGCGAAGGTGGGGGATATTCCCCGGGGCTGCTTGTTCAAGGAGGGGCGCTGCGATCATAAAGACTGCAGGCATGGCTTCTCTAAGATTCAGGTAAGTCACTTCGTAGATGTCCAAATCACCCCTTCCCTCAGGTCGAAGCGCGGTGATGTAGGCCCTGTCACCATAGTCATTAAAAGAAATACTCTTCTCGTTTGATGGGGTATTGATAGGAAATCCAAGATTTTGTGGCTTGCTCCAGGTATTCTCCAGAAAATCCCAAGTGGAGAAGAACAGGTCGAAATTACCCATTCCCGGGTGACCGTCAGAGCAGAAATACAATGTTTTACCATCGCCCGAGAGGGTGGGGAAGTCTTCGTGAAAGGGGGTGTTTATTTCAAGGCCGAGGTTGAGGGGTTCTCCCCACTCCCCCGATGGTAGTTTTCGCCTCATCCAAATATCCAACCCGCCCGCACCGCCGGGCCGATCGCTCGAAAAGATCAGTGTTTTTCCGTCGCGCGATATCGAACAGGCCGATTCGACATAGTCGGTATTTACGATATCCGTGAGTGGCTTCGGATCTCCGAATACGTTGTTGACTCGTTCACTTAAATAGATATTTCCAAAAGAGTTCACGTGGTCCACGTAAAAGAAGAGGCTGTCGCCCGAATCGGTCAGCCCCACGGCCTGCTCATCGTACAAAGTGTTGATTCGGTCAGAGAGTTTCACTGCTTCCTTCCATTCGCCCTCGGGTTCGCGCTCCGACATGTAAATATTTGACGGGTAATAACCATCGAATTCAGGGCTTTGGCCAGGTTTAGATTTTCTGCGCGAGGTAAATATCAGTATGTTTTCGTTTTTATTTACGAAGGGATGATAATCGGCGAAAGTACTGTTGACAAGAGGTCCCAGGTTTTGGAAGGTTACTTCGGCAGGGTATTTCAACAGTTCG
The DNA here is from genome assembly GCA_020200995.1 of Flavobacteriales bacterium. Lineage (GTDB taxonomy): Bacteria > Bacteroidota > Bacteroidia > Flavobacteriales_D > Cryomorphaceae > T3Sed10-241. The sequence goes on along the minus strand of JAIVHQ010000073.1, from coordinate 4,155 downwards.
GTAGCCATGGAATAGTTGGCTACCAGCCGATCAAAGTCAGCTTTATTCTTTCGCTTTACATTGCCTTCCTCTTCGTACTTTCTGAGTGAGGAAAGGGCCTCGTCGTACTGCAGGTGGTAAGAATAAGCCTCAGCCAGTTCGAGCCAACCCTCAGCGGGAAACTTAGGCATTTCTTCGGCTACGATCAGAAAATCCAGGGCGCGTTTAGGATCAACTTGTGTTCGCAAGTAGCACTGCCCCAAGCGGTAATTGTACTCCATATTATCAGGCTCTCTTTGAAGTAATTTACCATAGAGCTCTAAAGATTTGAAGTAATTGCCGTCATTAAAAGCTTGGTTTGCTATTTTCGGATCTTGACCAAATGCGTCAGCACAGAAAACCAGGAAGCACATCACTGCCCAACCTTTAATGATAATGCGTATTGCTTTCGTCATGATAAACAAATTAATGCGAGAAAATCCTTTTTCAAACCTTGTCGCCCCATTCGCTTTGCGGAGCATTTATTCAGCTGATATTTCGACGTACTGGAATTTCTGATATGTCTCCGCACCTGCGCGGAAATCTCCCTTGTATTGGGGCCCGGACACTTTGCTTTCTGTTTTCACAAACTTCAGTTGTTCAGTATTAATCCCCATTTTTTTCGCGGCCGCATTCACGCGATTCACTGCATCCTCCATTCGCAGTTCTGCCAGTTTTTCGTTGCTGCCGTATGTGCGTGTCGGCACCTTCGAAGCACTTGCGATTATTGAAATGTTGACATGTCCTTTTGCCTCCACGATCTCATTCAATCGCTGCATAAACGCCTGGAATACCTGTGCCTCACCTGCTACATCCATTTCGTTGTATCCGAACATTCGCTTGAAGGATGCGGGCTCAAATTCCGGAGTAGAGGCCGATGCGATGACTTCGCCTTCTTTGCTGCGCAGTACAGTTGCTGTCCCGTCTGTTTCGATTCGGATAGGATTTAATAGCAATTCTTTGTAGATCTCCTGGTAAGCGATTTCGCAATCGATGGAAAAAGTATCAGTGGCCAGTGTCACATCTCTGGATATATATTCCACCTCGTAGTGATAACAGGGAGGAAGGATGGCCACAAAAGCCCCGTCCCGGCTTCGGGGGGTGTAGCTTTCGGATTCTCCCGTTTCTTTGTTTGTTACCAGCACGTAGATGTCTGATGGAATGACGGCTCCCTCGGCCGCTAAAATTTTTCCCGTAAGCAAGGCAAGGGTTACCTCTCGTGAGCCGGGCAAGGTCACCATATAAATATCTTTTTCGCCGTAGCCCGTTTCTTTAATAGAAGAGTAATATGCACGTCGTCCATCCGCACTTGTCACGAAAAATACATCGTCATCGGTGGTGTTTATCGGGTGGCCTATATTTACCGGGCTCGACCATTCGTCAGCGCCTTCATCATAGTCGGAATAGAATACATCAAATCCGCCCATGCTGTTGTGTCCTTCAGAACTGAAGTACAACGTCTTTCCGTCGGGGGTTATGAAAACTGCATCCTCTTCGTAAGGGGTATTAATTTTATCACCGAGATTCTCACCCTTGCTCCATTGGCCATTGGGCAATCTGCGCACCCGGTATATGTCCCTGCCACCGAGACCGCCGGGCCTGTTGCTCACGAAGTAGGCTGTCTGGTCGTCAACACTAACAGCCAGGTGGGGCTCCCAGTGATCGGAGTTGATACCACCACCCATTATTTTCATTTCTGTCCACGTTTCACCCACGAGTTTACTTTCGTAAATATTACCAACCCCATTGTCGTCGCGGTACACATAAAGCGTCTGACCGTCAGCACTCACATTTACAGTGGCTGTGTGATCGGGAGCATTTATATCCAGAAGCTCCGGGGTCTGCCATTCGCCGCGCCTGTCCTTGTACGAAACGTAAATATCGTTGAAGTATTCACCTGTGGTTCTGTCGCGAACTCCTTCATTAGAACTATCAGTGCGTAGCCTTGACGAGGTGAAAAACAGCGCATTTTCGTCGATCGAAATCACCGGACTGAAGTCGGGATATTCAGAATTGATCACCGGACCCAGGTTAACGATTTCAAAGTCTACCCTGTTTTTGATCAGCTCTTTGGCATTGCGAGCTTGGGCAATACCGAGGTCGGCCCTGTCTTGCAAATAATGCTTCCTCGAGGCGGTCGTCAAAAACTTGGTGAAGCTTTCTTCGGCCTGTCCAAATTTATAATTTAAATGGTAAGCTATCCCAAGGTAGTAGTACAACTCGACGGGCGATTTATTTTCCATCGGGCTGAAGCGGTCGTAGTTGCGGGAAATTCCGACTTCCTCTGCCGCTTTTAAGTAAGGCAGCGCAGCTATTTTGTTGCTGCCCGAGTTGAGTTGGGCCAAACCGGCCCGGTAATTTACATTGCCGTTATCGGGATTGTTTTTAGCGAGTTCGATCCAAATGCTGCGGGCCATGTTGAGTTCATTCTCTTCCGCCAGTTTCAATGCCTCATTAAACCGCTCATTAAAACCGGAAACCTGAGCGGATGCCGTATTGATCGTTACAGCAGTGCAGAATACCGCACACAAAAAAAATATGTTTTTACATTTCATCCGATGGAGTCGTTGAAGTCCCAAATCTAAGGTAAACCCTTCGGATGAACTGTATATCACCATCAAATTTCTCTATTCACATCAAATTGTTCAAGAATGTCACCCACCAAGCGAACAAATTTACCGCCCAGTGCACCATCAATAACCCTGTGGTCGTAGCTGTGAGACAGGAACATAAGTTGTCTGATGCCAATGAAGTCGCCTTCGGGTGTTTCGATGACTGCAGGCTTCTTGCGGATGGCTCCCACTGCCATTACAGCAGTCTGTGGTTGATTAATAATCGGAGTTCCCATTACATTTCCGAATGTGCCAACATTGGTTACGGTATAAGTTCCGTCCTGAATTTCTTCGGGTTTCAGTTTGTTTTCCCGGGCGCGCTTGGCCAGGTCGTTTACCTTTTTGGCAAGACCCACCAGGTTGAGCTGGTCGGCATCGTGGATCACGGGTACAATCAAATTGCCGGAAGGCAAAGCGGTAGCCATGCCGATATTGATGTGCTTGCGCTTGAGGATGCGCTCGCCATCTGTCGAAACATTTACCATTGGAAGCTCCTTGATGGCGCGAACGATGGCCTCGATGAAGATGGGAGTGAAGGTGAGCTTCTCGCCCTCGCGCTCCTGAAATTTATTTTTCCATTTGTTCCTCCAGGTCACTATGTTGGTCATGTCGGCCTCCACATAAGAGGTGACGTGCGCAGATGTATGCTTGGAATGTGACATGTGGTCGGAGATCATCCTGCGCATGCGGTCCATTTCGATGATCTCGTCGTCGGGGCCGGGCTTGAGCACACTGGTCTTGGCGGCGGGAGCCTTGGCAGCTTGAGGTGCTGCCTCCGCGGCTGCTGCGGGCGCGGCAGGCGCCGCCTCAGCTGCACTTCCGTTGGCGTCGCGCTCGGGGAGGTAGCTCAGAATGTCTTTTTTCGTTACGCGGCCGTCTTTGCCGGTGCCTTCTACCTTTTCCAGCTCTGCCACGCCAATTCCTTCTTCTTTCGCAATATTTCGCACAAGCGGAGAATAAAATCGACCGCTGTCGCCCGTGCGGGGAATAAGACCCGTTATGGCCTCTTCCGCGACCGGAGCTGGTCGCGGTGACTCCGTCTTTGCAGCTGTCGACGCAGTTGCGGGTTCAGCAGTTTCCTTCTTTTCAGTGCTTTTTTGATCAGGGGCGGGACTTTCACCCTCTCCTCCCGTATCGATGATGGCAATGGGCTTGCCCACTTCCACCACATCGCCTTCCTCGCAGAGCCGCTTTACCAAAACCCCGTCCTCAGGGGCAGGTACTTCACTGTCTACTTTGTCTGTGGCGATTTCTACAAGTGGATCATCAGCTTCGATGGTGTCGCCTTCGTTCACGACCCATTTTATGATGGTGGCTTCGGCGACGCTTTCGCCCATTTTGGGAAGAATTACCTCTATTTGTGGCATGGCAAAATTTCAATTTATGAGTTGGATGGCGGCACAAAATTAGCCTAAATATCCTTACCCGCAATCGGCCGGTCGCGCCTGCCCAATTGAGAAAAACCCGCGAGCATCACCGATAAGTCTCCACGCACTGTGTAGTCGCGAGCATACACAGCATTAAG
>JAIVHQ010000276.1 GCA_020200995.1 Flavobacteriales bacterium | reverse complement strand
ATTCAGAATGTGACCAACAACGACAACCCCCTCGCCGTGACCTACGACTGGCGCACGGGCAACGAGCGGGTGATTAATCAGCTCGGAATCTTTCCCTTGCTGCAGTACCGTGTGACGTTTTGAGTGCAGTCATTGCGGGGTTTGAAATCAAATATAATTATGTCCTATGTGGACAGCGATTGCAAGACATCTCGATACATTTTTTTGGCATGACCCACTTCCGATCCGGCATGTTAACTCAGGGCCAAAAAAACACTCGATGTGACGACTTACTTAAAATGATATGATTGCAATAGAAATGATCGTCACATCGAGTGTTTTTTGACGGAGCAGAGCGGATTCAAAAAATGTATCGAGATGCTCGAAGGTAAAAACACATTGTAATAATATGACTTTGTACTAATTGTGCTTTGAGTTCTCCGCTTTCTAACCGCACAAATGATAAAATGACAAAACCATGAAAACACTACATCAAAACATTTGGTACGCCGACGAAGCGCGTGCCGACTCACCCAAAAAGCTCCTCGTTTATTCCGATAGGGGAATCCTGAAATCCGACGATTCAGGACTCCGTTTTGACGGCGAGAAGAAGAACCTCAAAATTGATCAAATCTCAAATGTGCGTTTGAAGCGCACCACCCTGAACTGGGTGACCTACCTCGCCGGAGGGTTGGCCTGTCTGCTTTTCGACTTTGTGCTCGGGCCCGAACCCGATGTGATTTTTAGCACGCGGTGGGTGCTCACATCGCTGTATATCGTGCTCGCACCGATCTGCATTCTGCTGTTTTGGGTTCCCGTAAAATGGGTGGCTGTAGATTACACCGATGGGAGCGAGGACCGAAAAGCTTATTTTTCCAGCGGCGATTCCAACGGGTTTTCTGTGCTATTCGGTGCCAATAAAACCCTGAAGCGCGAGGTCGAGGAAGCCATCGCCGATCAAAACGGTCCCAATCACTGAAGACCTGTGGACCATCCAAAGATCATACATGATTCTTACCTTCGTGATGCTAGGGGTGTTCCGATCAAACCGGCCTCCGAAGCACTGCGTAATAAGATGGATAAGGATTATTGGTTGGCCGTGCTCCGCACTTCTCTGTTTATTGCTCTGATCCCTTTGGTGTTCGGACTAATACAGGTGTTTTTATTTGAAAATGACGACCGCTTTTACCGCTACAATACCTGGTGGCAATGGCTGATTTTCAATTCGGGAATCACATTTTTGCTCACATTATCGGCCTCGGCGATCGGCAATTTTGTCCATATAAAGTTGCCTTACGAGAAAACGAGTTACGCCGTTAGGCTGCCCGTGCTCCTTGTGTCGGTGGCTTTACCGGCGGGATTGATCATGTACGTATACCACATGCTCTGGTGTCCGCACCTGGTGCTCGACTGCTTCTCGGGCGAGGACATCTTTACGAACATCACGCTGGCGGTCGTCATCACCGTGATCGTATCCATTTTCTTTGAAGGATCCCACCTTTTTGAAATGTGGAAAAAATCGCTGGTGCAGGAGTCACTGCTGCGCGAGGAAAACCTCAAGTCACAGCTCGAAGTGCTCAAGAGCCAGATCAATCCACACTTTCTATTCAATACGCTAAACAGCATTTATATCCAGTCAGGAAAAGACCCCGAAATCGGCCGGGAGAGCATCATGCATTTTTCTGAATTGCTGAGCTATCAACTCTACGACAGCCGCGAGAAATATGTGAGTCTCCAATCCGAAATGGAATACCTCCAAAACTACATCGAGCTGGAAAAAATGCGGCAGGGCGAAGCCGTCGATCTGATGACAGACATCGAAATACCCGATAACGGTATCCGCGTGGCCCCGCTGCTCTTTACCCCGATTATCGAAAATGCTTTCAAATACGGCCTCGCCTCGGGCCTCGATACGTATAAGCTGCACATTGTCTTGCGGGTGGATGACAAGTTTGTGACCTTGGTTTGCAAGAATGAGTTTCGGCCCGTTCCCAAGAACGGCAAAGGAGGCCTCGGCCTTGAAAATCTCAGGAAAAGGCTCGAACTCATCTACCCGGACAGGCATCACTTTACCACCGCAGCGATCGACGGTGAGTTTATGGCCGAACTTAAAATTCAACATGCCGAATGATGAAAAAGATCACTTGTATAGTTGTAGACGACGAGCCGCTGGCACGCGAAGGGATGGTGGAATACATCAGCCGTGTCGATTTTCTCGAACTAAAAGGCACCTGCAAAAATGCCGTGGAAGCATCTGCATTGCTCCACGATGAGAACGTGGACCTTATGTTTCTCGATATTCACATGCCCCTCCTCTCGGGAATTGAGTTTTTGCGCGACCTCGCCGATCCGCCCAAGGTCGTTTTTACCACCGCATACCGCGAGTATGCCGTGGACGGTTTCGAGCTGCAGGCTGCCGATTATTTGCTCAAGCCGATCTCTTTTTCACGCTTTTTGAAAGCCGTCAACAAGGTGTGCGCAGCCATGGGAGGGGAGGAGAGGCCACCCGCTGCGGCCGACCATTTTTACGTAAAGGAAGACGGGAAAATGGTAAAAGTGCTCTTCGCGGATATCCGCTGCGTGGAGGGGGTGAAGGACTACATCTTCATCCACACCGCCGCCAAGCGACACATGGTGCTCACGGGACTCACATCGGCAGAGGAGAAACTCGGCAAGGAGAATTTTATGCGGGTGCACCGATCCAACATCATCAACCTCAGGTACGTGGATGCCCTGGAGGGAAACACCCTCCACATCGACAAGCACCGCATACCCGTGAGCAGGCAGTACCGCCCCGAGGTGCTGAGCCGCGTGGTGGGCGACAAGCTGTGCCGCAGCGAATAGGGTGGCAGGAGAAATGTAGGCTTGAAAAATTCTTCCCCGATCAGTGCTCACTAAATTTGGTGATCCTTGATTCCAAAAAGCACAATAATTCTATTTTCGCTCAAAAAAAAACCCAAGAAGCATGAAATTATCGTTTTCAGTTTTCAATTCCGCTCGAAAGACGACTTTCTTTTTCGCAATATCTGCATCGCTTTTTTTGACCACGTCATGCAGTGACGACAACACTGGAAGCAATGGCAGCGGCGACAACGCCGGCCAAGGCACTTCGAGTTTTGTAATCTCAGGCGATGAAGAGGGAACTACGCAAGGCACCGCATCGTTCCGAAATAAGGAAATAGCACCGGGAGTAGGCGAGTACACCGCAACACTCACTGCCGGTAACTCCAATTTTGGCGCGGTCACCCTTGCAACACAGAGCCTTGATGAATTAATGGAAATAGAAATAGGAAAAGTATACGTTGTAGGCACCCTTGGTGATGTACTTGACGGTGAAGCCGATTTTCACGTGAGCTACATGAACAGCGAGAGCTTTTTCTACAATCCGATTGCAGCCTCGGGCACCCTGGAGTTTTCAGCCATATCAACGGATATCGCAGAGGGTACTTTTGAGTTCACGCTCACCACCCCCGACAATCCGAATATGGGAGGGGAGCGCAGCATTACAGTGACCGAGGGAATGTTTTCTGCAGTGGTGCGCTGAAATTTGTCGCAACGTGCAAAAGAGAAATGAAAAAAACCTGCTGAAAAGCAGGTTTTTTTGGGTCTTGATTTTCAAAATAATGGCGCCTATCGACATTCGGAATGCTTTTTAAATGCGTCCCGATACGTGATTGTCAGCCCCGCGCAAGCTTGTAATGGCGCTCCATCTTTGATTCGTCGATTCCGATGATCTCCAGTTGGATGTCTTTATACTCGGCATTTTGTTTGAAGTCCATGATGATTTCAAAAATATCGGGATGGATGAACCGCGATTTGGTTCCGTCTATCACCACCGTGCTTGCCTCTGCAATGTGATCGAGGGTAAGCATGATATCGGCCTTATTGAGGAAGGTGGCTTCTTCGGAAAGGCGAATGGTGGTCTTCGAATTGCCCTCTTGTTCCACTTTGTCGTGCATGTAGGCATTCTTGTAATTGTCGCGGAGGATGAAGAATATGGCGACACCACCACCGATGAAAATTCCGGTAATGAGATCGGTGAACATCACTGCCACTACCGTAATAATGAAAGGCAGAAATTGTCGGCGTCCTTGTTTGAAAACTGATTTATACACGCTGTAGCTTGTTAGCTTGTAACCCACTACAAAGAGTACGGCTGCAAGCGATGCAAGTGGAATCTTATTTAGCAATGCAGGAATCAATGCCACGCATAGCAGCATGATGGTACCGTGCACGATGGTGGCTGTTTTGGTGCGTCCGCCTGCGTTTACATTGGCTGAAGTGCGCACGATTACGGCCGTCACAGGAATACCCCCGATAAAGCCGGCCACGATGTTACCAATTCCTTGGGCTTTAAGCTCTTTATTCGTTGAGGTGCGGCGCTTGTAAGGATCCAGCTTATCACCGGCTTCGGTGCTGAGCAGTGATTCCAGGCTCGCAATAAAGGCGATACTCAAAGCAATCGTGACGATCTCAGGCCGCATGGCTCCCGCAAAATCGGGGAAGGTAAAAAAGCCCACGAACTCGCTCAGTCCTCCCGCGACCGGCAGTTGCACCAAGTGCTCCGCACTTAAAATAAATTGCGGAAAAAATTGGGCATAAACCACTTCATTTAGCAGAATGGCTACGAGGACAGCGGCGAGGGCTGAGGGGAAAAATTTGAAAAAGGGATACTTGGCTTTCAAAGCGGGTCGGTCCCAAAGGGCGATCAGCAGCAGTGAAATACCGGTGATCAGGGCAGCACCCCAAGCTACATTTTCAAAAGCGTAGACCAATTCGCTGAAAGTATTTCGCCCGTCGGGTTGCTCAAAGCTCTCTGAGCCTTCAAAAACCCCATCGATACCCAAAGCATGGGGAATTTGTTTTAAAATAAGGATGATACCAATGGATGCGAGAATTCCCTTGATCATCGAGTTGGGAAAAAAGTAGGCCACTGTGCCCGCTTTAATAAAACCCAAAACGACCTGAATTATACCTGCGAGGATGATTGCCACCAATACCACTTCGAAGCTACCGAGCTCTTCAATGGCGACGAAAATAACCAGGGCCACACTCGCGGCGGGGCCGCTGACGTTGATCTTTGAATTGCTGAGAATTCCAATCACGATACCGCCGACGATCCCCGCAATAATTCCCGAAAACAGAGGGGCTCCGGATGCGAGTGAAATACCGAGACACAGCGGGAGGGCGATCAGAAATACCACAAGACCTGCTGAGAGGTCACCAACGAAATGCTTTTTATAGCCGTTAAATATACTGGTCGTTGAGGTTAATTCTACTTGTATTGCGTTGCTCGTCAGACTTTGGTGCTGTTTAACAAAACAAAAGACTTTTCACGCGGCAATTAGGTCCCGAAGGTTGTTCAGATCTGTAAATTCGGGACGTACCAAATTAAAGTAACCAGTATGAGAAAATTTTGGATCCTATCAATTGTAATTGCACTGATGTCAAGTAGCTGTGTAGTGGTGCGACAGGGCGAAGTGGCCATGAAGCGCCGCGCGGGTAAGCTGGTCGGTGATCCGATTACCGAGCGCACAAAGCTCTACAACCCCTTTTTATCGATTTACCTGAAGATACCCGTGCGCACCACCAATCTTGAAGTCAACCTCGATATTCCTTCTAAGGAAGGGCTCAACATCGGTTGTGAAACTTCGATTCTTTACAGGATTAAACAGGACATGGTTCCCGACATCCTTCGCCGCGTTGGCACTGATTATGAGAACGACCTTATTTCGCCCGTGTTTCGCTCGGCCCTCGCAGATGTGAGTTCGCGCTTTATGGCGAAAGACATGCACACGGGCGAGCGCTCAGTGATGGAGGCCGAGGTGCGAAAATTGATGATGGAAACCCTTGAAGAACGCGGCTTCGTGATCGAAGAGGTGCTCATGAAGCGCATCATCCTGCCACGGGCACTGTCCACCGCCATTGAGGAAAAACTCAGTGCCGAGCAGGATTCACAACGCATGGAATTCGTGCTCGCCCGCGAGCGTCAGGAAGCCGACCGACAGCGCATTGAAGCTGAAGGTGTCAGGGATGCCCAAAAAATCCTCTCCGAAGGTCTCACCCCTGAAGTGCTTCGTTTTGAAGCCATCCAGGCATTTAAAGACCTTTCCAAATCTCCCAATGCCAAGGTGATCATTACCAATGGGCAGACGCCTTTGATGATCAACGGCGAGGAGTAGAACCTTTTTACCCGTTGAGTGGTTCAAATCGCTCAAAATCTTTACAAGTAAGATCGTCACATCGAGTGTTTTTTCAGGCATTTAGGAAGTTTCTATCCCAACGTGATGTTGATGCCTGAAAAAATATATCGAGATGCTTCGCAGTGGATCATCTTCTTTATTTGACTGTGCAATTCACGCATCTCGATACATTTTTCAGTCTAAAGGCAGCCTGCACAAATTGTGATGTCCGAGTGGACTGAAAAACACTCGATGTGACGTTTCCGGTAAGTTGCGATTTTGGAGTAATAATCACATTTACAATCTACTTTTTAAAAATTCAACCACTCAATAGGTTCATTTATGAAAGCTAAATTGAGAAAGTCGGCAGTGTTGCCGACTTTTTTTTGTCCCTCAGGCGCATTGGGTATTTGAGCTGTCAGGGAGGTCCGATGTTGATCAGACCGGATTGCCAAGCAATTTACAATAAGCGCTAAAAG
>JAIVHQ010000275.1 GCA_020200995.1 Flavobacteriales bacterium | reverse complement strand
GGCCGTGCCGATCACCGCCGGTTACGACAGTCGCATGCTCACCGCAGCTTGCATGGCTTCGGGCGCGACGGGAGTGTTCTACCACCTCTACAAGCACGGGAAAGTAGACGAACGCCACCACGACATTCTCATTGGCGCTAAGCTGGCAGCGGCCATCGGGGTGGACAGAAAAATCCTGGAATACAGCAAGGAAATGCAACCTGCCGACGAAAGCATGTACGGACGTCTCTATCGGCCCAGGGCCGAAAATGCGGCCCGACTCATGAATGGGGACAAGGAGCATTTCGGAGATCGAATGGTGATCAACGGCAACCTCGGCGAGATTGGCAGAAGTTATTTTGGAAGCCTCAAATCGGTGACGCCCGAAATATTGGCCAAGCTCAGAAACAAAAAGGGAGATCTTGCCGAAATTGAGAAAATGCGGGCATGGTTGGATTCTTTCAATTCGTCGCACCTCGTCGCCGAGAATATTTTGGATCTTTTTTATTGGGAAGACCGCATGGCGAATTGGGCCTCACGCGCCAAAACAGAATACAGGCTGGTGACCTCAGTGATTTCGCCCCTGAATTGCCATGAAGCTTTGACTGTGATCCTCGGGGTGCCAAAGAAGTACCGAACGTATTTTAGAAACAGGCTTTTCGAGCGCGTCATTCAGCGGCTGGAGCCCCGCCTTTCGCCGTTTCCGTACAATCCCGAATTGAAATCAACGGTTATCAAGACCCTTATTTCAGCGGGAATTTACGGGACGTACAAGAATTTTCAGATCAAGCACCTCTGATTTCGATGCCAATGGGCTTTCGCGAAGCGCCTTTGCCTCAGGCTTCCAATTGCCGCCCATCACATCACCTGCACCTTAGATGCAGTTTCTCCGACCGCTGTGCGCACTGAAAGGATGTACATGCCTTTGGGCAAGCCGGCTACGGAGATTTCTGTCGTAAAACCGGTCACATTGCGCTTCCACACTTCTTTTCCCGTCAGGTCGCGCAAGGTGACGGCCGTCATTTCCCGTGGCGATTTCACCCGGACGAAAGAAGTGGCCGGGTTGGGGAATACTTCAACGGCGGCGGCTTCTGTGCTTTCGGTATTTAGCGCGCCTGCGCCGGTTACAGTTACATTGCCGCAGTAGAAATTTCCACCACAGGGGCCGTTGATGGTGAGGCATACATTGTACACGCCGTTGGAGGCGAAGGTGTGCGTGGGGTTCTCGGCCTGGCTGTAATTGCCATCCGAAAAATTCCAGATGTAGGTGAAGCCCTCGCCTCCGGGGATGGAGAAGGTCACTGTAGGTCCATTGCTTTCGTACTCAAACAGGGCCACGGGGATTTCGCAATACTCGATCATCACGGTGAAGAAAGCTCCGCGGTCGGTGCCGCCGTCGTCGTCGTGGGGAACGCCGACGGCCAGGTCTGTGGTTCCGTCGCCATTGATATCGCCGATGGAGGCGATGCGCGTCCCGAATCGGTCACCCAAGCCCAGGCCGCTTTGTTCAAGATTTCCGTTGGTAAGGTTGATTTTCCGCTGGCGCTTCATGGTTCCGTCGGCCCTGAGAAATATGATCCAAACGGCGCCCACGTCGATGTTTCCGTCGTCGTCGCCGGGAGCGCCCACGGCGATGTCGGGATTTCCGTCCTGATCGAGGTCGCCGAGGGGCACAATGCTGATCCCAAAACCATCGTCCGAATTCAAAAACCCGTTGAATCCGCCTGAAGCCGCTGAGAGTTTTACGGTACGCTCAATGCTGCCGTCGTTGTTTCGATAAAGCTGGTACACCGCCCCGAAGTTTGATCCTCCGTCATCATCGCCGGGAGCACCGCAGAGGATGTCGTCGATGCCATCCCCGTCGATGTCGTACACGGAAATGCCTGTTCCGAACCGGTCACCTTCTTCGAGGTGGCCTGCCAGCTCACCGTTGCTTTGGTCAAAAACGTTCAGCACTTCTATGGCGAAATCATTGCCGATGGTAAACTCAACCACTTTTCCCGTTCCCGAAGCAAGTCCCGCGAAGTAGGTGCCGTCTTTAAAGTGCAGGTGGTCTCCCCACCTCGCCCCGATTTCGAGGAGCGATTCGGGGAGGGGGAGAAATTCGGCGTTATATCCCGTGCCTGTACTCAACAAGAGCACCAGGCCGCCCGATTCGCCCGCACCCGGAGCCCCGATGAGAAAATCGGGTTTGTCGTCTGCGTTTAAGTCGCCCGGTGTGGTGGTTGAGGTGCCGAATTCGGCGCCGGAGAGGCCCGAAAATATTTCGAAATCGTCAGCTTTCAGGAGAGATTGAGAGGCCACGGTGCCATCGGTGTTGAGGTCGGTGATGTGCACTTCTCCGTTTCCGGAAAATGGAGCACCCGAATAAACCCGTTGATCACGGGACGCGGAAACAAAGCCGAACTTCCCTTGGTTGGAGAGGTTTGCGTTGAAGTTTCCGGCGGATTGAGAAATTTTTGCGTAATCGGCGGCTGCACCTGTTTGCGCAGCGAGGGCAAGGCCCGTGAGGCAACCCCCGAGGGTAAGTAAGACGTGTTTCATAACTTGCAGGTTTTAAAGCGCGTCCAAGGGGGATGTCGGATCTGTCTACGCAGGATAGGGAGCGCGGGTTTCACCTGAATTGAAAATAGATTTTGCTTTACGTGAACTGCCGGGTCCTGCGGTGTTTTCAATCGTTGTGATACGGCTCGTTGCGCAATATGCTAAAGGCCCTGTAAATCTGCTCCAGCATAAACAGCCGCACCATCTCGTGGTTGAAAGTCATTTTTGACAGCGACATTTTGGGCTTCACGGCGGCGTATACTTCCGGACTGAATCCGAATGCACCACCGATGACGAATACCAGCCGCTTGTGTCCGGCACCCGCGTATTTCTCCAGTTTTGCCGCAAAGCCCCGGCTGCTGTATTCCATCCCGTTTTCGTCGAGTAGCACGGCCATGTCGCTGGGGGCGAGGGCGTTGAGGATAGCCTCGCCTTCTGCTTTTTTGCGCGCATCGCGGGGCAGTTTTTTCCAGGCTTTTTTCTCGGGAATTACTTCCGTCTCGCAAGGGGCATAGTGTTTGATGCGTGCCGCGTATTCGTGCATACCTTCGAGAATGTATGGACTGCGGGTGTCGCCTATGCAGAGAAGTACTATTTTCACGGAAGCGAAGATAAGAAAGCCCGCCAAAGGGCACTACACCCCGATTTCACGGCAATCATGGCGTGATATTTGCTAATCAACAAGTTTAAAATAGCCCCGACATGGTTCGTTTTTACACCTGCTTTTTCGCCGTTTTCCTGATGGGTTCGAGTTTCGCGCAAGACGTTGAGCGCGATCAGGTGTCGCTCGCCGTAAAGAGCGGAAATGCCAAAGCCCTGGCTGCGTATTTCACCCCCGGGGTCAACCTCACCGTCGATCAGAAAGAAGATGTGTATAGCCGCGAGCAGGCCGAAGTGATCATGAACCGGTTTTTTACCAACCACCTGCCCTCGGGGTTTGACATCCGCCATGAAGGGAAGTCCAAACTCGACGACCATTTCTACATCGGCGACCTTACCACGGGCAACGGGAATTACCGCGTTACTTTTTTTATGAAAAAGGAAGAGGAGGGTTTTAAGATCAGGCAGCTGCGCATAGAGCCCGAGTAGTTAGTGTCTGTCTTCAGAGTCCGCTATCATGCCTTCGGTCGTGCCTACGGCTTGATCTTCGAGCTGCGTTATGCTCTCCCCCAAAATCCTCATCCCGCCGCGGCGGGACTGCGGTTTTGAGGCCTTCGCAAGCCTTGCTATCGAACCCTTAAGGCCAGACACTCGACTCTATGGACAAATTCTAATTAGCCACGTGTAAAACAATGTCTGAAAAGTTTTTGGTGAAATGATTTTGAGTGATAAAAAGCAGTGACTCGACTAACAAGACGGACCCTGATCACGCAGTTTTGCCGGTGAGGCGTTCGAAAATGGCGAGCTGTGATTCGATAAATTTTTTGCGGTCGTAGCGCTTCCTTCCCGCCCGGGCATTTGCCGAAAGGCGCTTTAGTTCCTCCTTGTCGCGCTGAAAGCGCAACATTTCGCGGCTCAGTGCATCTCGACTTCGGTCTGAGAGTACCACTCCGGTCTCTCCATCCCTGACCACATCACGGCACCCGCGGCTGTCTACGGTAATGACGGGCACCCCCATGGCCAGCGACTCCATCAGGTTTACCGGAAGGCCTTCGCGCTCTGATGGAAACACATTCAGGTCGGCAACGGCCAGGTAGTCCTGCACATTCTCCCGCCATCCAACTTTAATGAAAGCGGGATCGGTTTTGAGTGCGTTTTCGAGGCGAGACTCCAACGAGGTGTGGTGAATCCGGTCCTTCTCACCCACAAGGAGCAATTTAGATCTGGGCTCCTCTTTTACGACATCGGCAAATGCTGCAACCACCTTGTCGAACCCTTTAAAATGGGTTTGCCTGCCGATGAAGATATACACAAAATCGTCTTCTTCAATGCCGCAGTCCTTGCGCACTTTTTTTTTGACCTCCTCGCTCACAGATTCCGGGTCGAAACGGTTCAGGTCGCACCCCATCCCGAAAGAATCCAGCACGCTTACCGTTGCTTTTGGTGCATTTTTGCGCAGGGTTATCCTGTCGTCATCGGTGAGCACAAATATTTCGTCGGCCCTTTCGGCGCTCCATTTTTCAGCCTTGGCAATCATTTTCTTGCGCCACCCTTTGATGAGTGGAGAGCCGAGTCCGTGAATGGTCCCGGTGGATGGAGGCCACGACGGTTGCTTGGCAAGCATGGATGTAAACAGGGCCGCCGAAAAATGCACGTTGATGATGTCGGGCTTCACCACTTCCACGAGTTTCTTTACACTTTGCGCCGCACCGTAATGCCGAAACGGGTCTATGGCGCGGGGAAAGTCGATGTGGTGAACGCGGCATTTGATTTCTCTGCGGTAAGCGGAAATGCGCGCAATGTGTTTTCGGGAAGTGGCGAGGTGCACTTCGTTGCCGCGGTTGTTGAGCTCTTCAATCAAATCTTCCAGAAAGGTGAAGTAGTTGGTGATGGAAGGAATGATGAAAAGAAGTCTCATGAATGCTAAATCCCGTGGTTGTAATTGCGGCCTTGGTGCAAATATAATCTTCTTAGCGGGTTGTCAGCAGGTCAGGTTGCGGTTTTGCAATGATTTAACCCGGGGTTCACTTATGTTGGGAAAGGTGGCCCTAGCGAAGGATCACTTTGTCGCCCGGTCGCGGAGTGTTTCTCCTTTCACCGCGATGTGTTGTGCTGCCTCGGCGGCTTTGCGGCGCTTGGGCTGAAGGTACACCCTCGTGCCGGCGGGGATGGTTTCCTTCTTCTCAAAATCGTTGTAGCGTCGCACCTGCCAAGGGCCCATATCGAGTTTTTCGGCGAGCGATCGGGGGGTCTCGGGCCCCTTGGTCTCGGTGTATTTGATGTTGTTTTTGCTGACCTTATAGCCCGCTTTTCCGATGGTCACAACGATTTCATCTTATTTTCCCGAGCGCGGCGGCGGCGAACTTGCAGGCCTGCCCTTCGGCATCTTGCCCAGGGCTTCCATGTCGTAAGCGGCGAGGTTGTTCTCTTCGATCAACCTGATCAGCAGCGCCGGGTATTTCGGATTGGTGGCGTAGCCCGCCTTTTTCAATCCGTGTGCCCACGACTTGTAGTCGGACACGTCGTAGTCGAACAGGAAGGCATACCTCGGCCTTTTCAGAAAATCGCTGTGATCGGCGAAGCTCTCATCCGCATTGCGGTATTTGCGAAAGCACTCGTTGCGGGCATCGTCGTCGTGGTACACTTTTTTGCCGGTCCACCCGTGGCATTTTATCCCGAAGTGATTGTTGCCCTCCCGGGCCAGCATGCTGTTTCCATCGCCGCTCTCCAGGATGGCTTGCGCCAAAGTGATGCTCGCCGGAATGCCGTGCTCCTGCATTTGCCGAATGGCCACATCCTTCCACATCGAGATGTACTCGGGGCGAGAATACCGCGATTTTGGGTCGCCGACCTCTGCTGCGGCACTGAGGCCGAAGAGGATAAAAAGAATGGAAACGGTGCTTCTCAACATGTTTTCAACAATTTTCGAAGAGCTGTTAAAAACCCTAACCGTCAAATGTAGCGCAGGTTTCGGGAAGGTGGGGAGTAAAAACGCAGGGTTGTCAACAATATTCTGTGAATTCAACAA
>JAIVHQ010000072.1 GCA_020200995.1 Flavobacteriales bacterium | reverse complement strand
ACGCCCTACTCCGTCAACCTCGGCTGGCTCACAGGCGATATGGATATCAGCAACGAGCTAATTGAGCAAATTGATTTCGACACTTCGGAAAAAATCCTGAGAATCCGCGAAGGCGGAGTCAACCACTTTTTAGACCTGAGCTGCCTCGGTGCTTCGGGCGGATCAATTACATCAGTAGATTTCGACCAAGCCAACTCAGAACTCAATATTACTGATCCAGCCTCCACCTTTTCAGTAAACCTGTCCGCCCTAATCGACGATGCCGACGCCGACCCGGCCAACGAGCTCCTCACCGATTTCGCATTTAACGAAGGTGACAACACCATCTCCGTAACCGACGGCGGCGGAACGCGCACCGTAAACCTGGCCGCCCTCATCAACGACGCAGATGCCGACATGACAAACGAGTTGATTACCGCAGTGGACTTTAACCCATTGAACAATAGGATCAGGATTCAGGAAGGAGGCAACAACTTTTTAATGGATCTTACTGCACTTTCAAACGCGCAAGGCAACGACGACGACCCGACGAACGAATTGCTCACCGATGTAAACTTCGATGAAGACGCCTCAGAACTCAGCATTACCGATGCGGGACACACCTTTTCCGTAAACCTGGCAGCGCTGATCGATGATGCGGACGCCGACCCGAACAATGAATTGATTACTGCAGCCGATTTTGATCCGGGAAATAATACTGTGAGAATTCAGGAAGGTGGCAATGACTTTATTTTAGATTTGACTGCACTTTCGAATGCGGAGGGCAATGATGATGACGCCACCAACGAACTCATTGACAACGTAACATTTAATGAAACCACTTCAGAATTGACGGTTAGCGAAGCCGGCAATGAATACACGGTAAACTTAGCTTCGTTGATCAACGACGCCGATAGTGACCCGACCAACGAGCTTCAAACTTTGGGACAGGTACTGGCATACGGCGTTACACCTGGTGATGCCGCAGGGTCAGGCATCAGCAACCTGGCCGACCCGGTGGACGCACAGGATGCCGCCACCAAAACATTTGTTGAAAACGTGCCCATCTCGGGTGATGTAACAGGAACCGCAGCAGACACCAAGGTTCAAGCACTGCAAGGGGTCGCCGTTTCGGATGCAGCTCCCACAGACGGACAGGTACTTAGATACAGTGCTACCGACACAAAATGGATTCCCGTGAGCCCCTCCGCGGCCGGTCTCTCGGTCCCGCAGTACTATGCCATAGACCCCGCTGATTTTGTAGGAATGCGCGGAGAGAGTGAGGACAAGTATAACATAGCGCTATTTGAAGACGATAATTCATTTGTCACTATTCTCAAAGAAAATGAAGGCTCTGAGATGATCGCACCTCTCCACCTGCCTCACGGAGCAGTGCTTCGCGATTTAGACGTGGTGTGGAGAAAGACGGCATTCTACAATAATGTATATGTATCTATTGAGAGAAAAAACATATACAACAATGGAAAAGCCACATTGGGAAGTTGGGATAGTGAATATGAGCTGACTTCAGGAGCATTGCGTAACGAGCGAATTAATTTCGGAGCACTGCCCTTGGATCAAAGAACCGTAGACCTGAGCCAGTACAGCTATCGGATTATAGCGCGATTCAATACCGACTCAGATTACGGAGAACCCTCGGACGCCAACATTAGGCTGTACGGAGCAAGAATTCGATACGGGTACTAAGCTGTGTCCACTAAAATGAAATATTTTACAATACTTCTGTTCCTTGCGCATTGGACCACTTCGATGGCGCAAATCACCCTGACCAACGAGGTGGTGGGCAGCCTCGGGCACCACGATGTACTATCGGGTACACATGAGATTTCTGCCACAGCGGGCGAATCCATCACGCAGACTAAAACAGGGGCTGCCTATACGCTTACACAAGGTTTTCATCAGCCATTTAGCACAGGCGCCATCAATTTTACGGTATTGGTTACCGATGCTTCCTGCCCGGTGTCTACCGACGGAGCCGCACGGGTCGACAGTATTTCAGGTTGCAGCCCACCCTACACAGTGACGTGGAGCATGGGCACCACAGGAGTAAATGCAGACAGGCTGAGCACAGGAACCTATGCGGTCACTGTTGAGGCAGGCCAATGCAGCTACACCCGTAATTTCACCGTCGGGGCCGGACCTGAAGAACTCTGCAAGCTGACTTTTTTCAATGCATTTTCACCCAATGGTGACGGGCAAAACGATGTGTGGACAATCGAGAACATCACGCGACCGGAATTTTCGGACAACCAAATCGAAATTTTCAACCGGTGGGGACAGGCCGTGTGGTCAGGATCGGGGTACAACAATTCGGAAATCGCCTGGAACGGTTCGGGAAAAAACGGGAACGGGCTGCCCGACGCCACCTATTTCTACGTGGCCAAAGTGGCAGGAACGGTTTATAAAGGATACGTAGAGCTGACGAGATAAAGTGATGAAAAAACAAGTGCTCATATTGTTTTTCATGGCTTTCGTGGGTTCCGCGGCAGCTCAACAGCACGCGCTTTACAGTCAGTATGTGTTCAACTTATATATGATCAACCCCGCTTATGCCGGTAGCCGCGATGCCCTTTCGGCAAATATCGGTTACCGCGCCCAGTGGGTGGGTTTTGAAGGCGCCCCGAAAACACAAAACTTTTCATTGCACAGTCCTCTTCGCAACAAAAACATGGCTGCCGGTCTGCAGTTTCAAAACGACGAAATCGGTGCGCGAAATGCGACATCCGTCTCAGGTACTTATGCATACTCCATCAACCTCGGGAATGCTCAAAGACTGAGATTCGGCTTGCAGGGAGGATTGATCAATTACAAAATGGATTGGAACGCCCTGAACTACGACGCGCGCAACGACCCTGCATCATGGTCAAACGACCCGAACCGCTGGATTCCCAATTTCGACTTCGGAATGATGTACACTTCGCCGCGTTCCTATATCGGGTTCAGCGCCGCAAACCTGAGCGGACCTGCCATCAACAACACAGACTTGAGTGATGCACGTCTCAGCACCCACTTCCACCTGATGGCGGGAAAAGTGTTTGAAATAAATGAAAATCTTGCCCTGAAGCCCGGCTTTCTGGTGCGACATGCATACGACGGACCAGTCAATTTCGACCTCAGTATCGGCACTTTGATCTCTAACCGACTCTGGATTACCACCGCATACCGACACGGATTCAGCATGGTGGGCGCGGCCCACGTCTACGTGACTGATAAAATCCATTTCGGATACGCGTACGACTGGACGCTCAGCCCCATGGCGACCTATCAAAGCGGCTCGCACGAAATTTTCATCGGTTACGACCTCAATATTTACCACACTCCCCAAACCACGCCGCGCTACTTTTGAGAACGCTCCTAACCATATCAATTTTTGCCCTGTGCACCTTTGCCGCCCGTGCCAACAACCCCGGAGGGGATACCGAGCGCAAAAAGGCGATCGATTGCGCAGCTTTTCAAATAGCAGTGGAAAACCGCGATTATCAAGCAGCACTGGCCATGATGACCGGAACTACTTTTGAGGCTTGCGGGTCCGTGGATTTTGTCCTGGCCAGGGCCAAACTCAAAGCCGCTACATTCGACTTCAAGGAGGCTGAGAAAATATTGGAAAGACTCGTCAACGAAAACCCCGACAACCCGCATGTACAGCAAAGTTGGAACCACATGGTACGGCTGCTCGACAAGTCGGGCGAATTCACTCCGATTGATGTGCGTCCCGATCGGGGCAGCGGATCGGGATTCAACTTCATGATTGCGTGGATGAAAGACACCGTTCCTCAATTGCTCACTAACACAGTGACCGATCCGATCTATTTTCCGATCAGGTCAGAAGGTCGGGGAGTTATGAAGTTTGAAAACACAGAAGTCGAAAAAAATGAACTCCTCGATTTGATCACAAGGCGACTCGAGGACAGGCGATTCGAAGAGATCGGTCCCGGTGTTTTTCTTCCCGATTCGAGTCTGGTAATCACTGCAGTTAAACGCTTGCCTTATGCTTCCGCAAAAAATGCAGAGCGCATGGCCCTCGTGCAATTCGATCGCGAAGGAAAATTCCGAGGTGAGCTGCCCTTTAGTGGCAAAAAAGCGAATGCGGCCCACCCCGTATACCGCACTGCCGATTCCACCCTGATTTTTTCCTCCGATAGAGAGGGCGGTTTCGGAGGGATGGACCTGTGGAAATCACAATACGATGGAAAAAACTGGTCGGAGGCCGAAAACCTCGGACCTAAGATCAATTCCACGGGTGATGAAATTCTACCCACCCTCGCCGGCGACACACTTTTCTACTCTTCCGACAAGCCCTATAGCGGTTTCGGTGGGCTGGATATTTACGCTTACCGGTTCTCAACGGCAAAAACGACCAACCTCGGCCTGCCCGTAAACGGCCCTTACGACGAGCACAGCCTCTACGTGACAGGTGAAAGTCGGGGAATCATGATCTCTAACCGCGGAAAAAGCCTCGAAGAAAACGCCTTGTACAAAGCCATTTGGTCCGTTCCCGAGGACTTTTTTGATGAACTCAAGGGAAAACTTAAAGATGCCGGCGATCAAGCGGGCCGAGAAGTACATCTGCTCAATGAGGATGGAGCTATTCTGCAAAAAACAATCGTTGACGAATTTGGGGGCTTTTCATTCAAGCACATCAAAGGCGAACAAGGATACACCGTTGCCATGCAGGATGCAGAATTGCCTGAAGGCAGCAGGCTGCAGCTTTTCGGCGACGATGATCAACTGCTCACAGAAGCAAAAGCGCAGGCCGGAGGCTTTAAATTTGTCCTCCTTGCCACCATCGATTATACGCTCGAAAAAATGGAGATCGAGGATGAGAGCTTGCTGTCTGTTGACATTCTCGGCATGTACGCATCGGACAAAGAAGAAAACAAAGGCATGAAGATAATGCTCACCAACAGCGATGGTGAGGTGATTGCCACCACTTTTACAGGTGACGGTGGCAGATTCAAATTCGAATCTGTGAGGCCCGATGAGCGGTACACCATCAAATCAGAAGAACTGGAAGCCAACAGCCTCGTGCATATCATAAACGAAAGAGGTGAACTCATCACCACCATCGACCCAACCGGCGACGGAGAGCACGTGTACGTGCGCCTTGATCCCGACGACGGCGTGATCACCCTCACCAACGAGCACAACAAGAAGGTCCGCATTTCTAACAAAGATCTCTTTGATCTCGGGGTAGTAAAATACGAATAGAGCTCGAAGGCCACACCGATTCGCGCGGGCCTGATGCTTACAACTTGCAGCTTTCACAAGAGCGCATAGAATCCGCCATCGATTATCTCGAACTTATTGGAATTGAGAGAAACCGACTTTCGGGAACAGGATATGGCGAGCTGAGGCCCGTCAACCACTGTGAAAACGGAATTGAATGCTCGGAGGCTGAGCACGCGGCAAACCGACGGACTGAATTCAGGCTTGCCGACAGAGACGAATGATCACATCAGCACTGCAGCATGAATAACTGCAACGTATCTTCCGAAAGTTATTCTCCCGCTTTATGGATAACAAGCCCCACTTCCATCACATTCGGGAGTGGATCGGGAGGCATAAGGTGGCGCACGGTGTAAATGTACTTTCCGCTTTCTTCAAAAATAACCCCATCTTCAAATGAGGTTTGAAGGTCGCATATATCCAAAGCGCAACTGCTCAAATATTCGCCTTCAGAATCAATGACGGGAAAATTGAAATCCCGGGCGACTTCCTTACCCGAGGGCGAAGTTCGCACCACCTCTACGCGCATGTCACGAAATTGAAAACCATTCACATGCCTAAATTTCAGGCTGATATCATAGGGTACAGAAATGTCTTCAATGGCCGGTTCGAATTTCACCTCCCTGTCTTTTTCCCACCTGAATTGGGGGAAGTTGTCGTCGTTTTTATCAAAAACTGTGTTGCTGTCGCATGAGGTTATTAAAAATGCGAGTGCACAAAAAAGAAATAGCGTATTTTTCATAATCGGAAAAGTAGTGAAAAATAACTTGAGCTGTTTTCTGCGACAGTAGCGCTTGTCAATTTCGGCCATGACTTTGGCTATTATCTTGTAATTCGATCCTGCCCGAAAAACCTAAACAGCTGTCGCCTCAACTTTTTCGGCCATGCCCACCATGTCGCGGCCTATTTCGGCAATGCGGATGTCGACTGTTTTGTTGATCAGGTCCGAGTCAAAAGGAAGCTTCACGCGGACATAATTTCGCGAAAAGCCGTACATCATACCGCCGTCCTCTTCAGCTTCGAAAAGCACTTCATGCTCGCGGCCCGTTTGTGAGGCGTAAAATGCTTTTAACTTTCGGTGTGACAAC
>JAIVHQ010000274.1 GCA_020200995.1 Flavobacteriales bacterium | reverse complement strand
CCGGCGAAAAGCAGGTCAACACCTG
This sequence comes from Flavobacteriales bacterium, assembly GCA_020200995.1. Lineage (GTDB taxonomy): Bacteria > Bacteroidota > Bacteroidia > Flavobacteriales_D > Cryomorphaceae > T3Sed10-241. The sequence goes on along the minus strand of JAIVHQ010000274.1, from coordinate 5,391 downwards.
CATCCTCCGCCTGCCTGACCAAATCGGTCGCTTCATCGAAGTCGGCCACATCATCGGGGTCTACCAATTGGGCGATCATTGGCACCTTTTCGAGGCGTTTGGATTCTATTTGAGAGAGTATAGTCACGGTTGAGCTCAAAAGTAGTTATTCAAATACAAAAGCGATCACCGGACCTGCTTTTGCCGTTGCCGTCACCTTGTGAAAGGCGGTTTTCCCTTTCCGGAAAATGCGCACATCGGCGAGTTCGCGTGCGGGATCGAAGCCTGTGATTTCAATCTGAAGAAATGGAAGTTCGGTGCCGTAATACTTGAAAACGGCCTCCTTGATAGACCATATAAAGGTGAGTGCAGTGAGCTCATCGGTGATACCGATCCGCGCTACTTCGCCCGGGGTGGTAAATTTGGTCGCGATTCGGCGCAATTTTTCGTCGGGCCATTGCAGGTCCAATCCGGCCGCTTTTTCGCCCAACATCACGCCCGCCGTATTTCCCGAATGGGAGATGGAAACCGCAGGACCATTAAACAGGTACGGCTTGCGCGATTTATACAAAGCGATGGCTTCGGGGTGGAGCAAGCAGAGCAGGTAGCGCGATGCAAACCACTGATGCCTTTTCTCGGGGTGTTTCACGGCAGCGCCTGCCTCCATCGGAAAGTTCAGCTTTTTCAACTCGCTCTCGAAAAAGGAGCTGTCCTCATTGGCTTCCCAAACGGCTACTTCGACGCCCGGCTTATTATAATGGTACAACATTGGCACGGGGCAAATTTATACGATTTGAACGTGGTGCGGGCAACACCTCCTGAGGTCTTCTATAATATTGTATCTTTGTGCGAAATTTAAAGCACAATACATAATGAGCAATTCTGCTGAAACCAAAAGGTTACCTTACAAGGTAAAAGATATTAACTTGGCCGACTACGGCCGAAAAGAGATGAGACTGGCCGAGGCCGAGATGCCCGGGCTTATGTCGTTGAGAGAGGAGTTTGGAGAGAGCAAGCCGCTGAAAGGTGCGAGGATAGCAGGATGCCTGCACATGACCATTCAAACAGCTGTCTTGATAGAAACACTCGTAGAACTGGGCGCGGACGTGACCTGGTCGAGCTGCAACATATTTTCTACACAAGACCACGCCGCCGCCGCAATTGCTGCTGCAGGAGTTCCCGTTTACGCGTGGAAAGGTCTTACCGAAGAAGAATTTGACTGGTGCATCGAACAAACACTTTTCTTTCCCGACGGCAAGCCACTCAATATGATACTCGACGACGGTGGCGACCTTACCAACATGGTGCTGGACAGGTACCCCGAATTGGTGAAGGACATTCGCGGAGTCTCGGAAGAGACCACCACTGGTGTGCACCGCCTCTATGAGCGCATGCGCAAAGGAACACTCCCCATGCCGGCAATCAATGTGAATGACTCTGTAACCAAGTCGAAATTCGACAACAAGTACGGTTGTAAGGAATCGCTTGTCGATGCCATCCGTCGCGCTACCGATGTGATGATGGCCGGTAAAGTGGCTGTTGTGGCCGGATACGGTGATGTGGGAAAAGGCTCAGCCGCATCTTTGCGCGGAGCAGGAGCCCGCGTGATTGTGACCGAAGCCGACCCGATATGTGCGCTCCAGGCAGCCATGGACGGTTACGAAGTGAAGCGCATGCTCGATGCCGTTACGGAAGTCGACATCGTGGTGACTGCTACCGGAAACAAAGACATCATTCACGGAGAGCACTTCGAGAAAATGAAAGACAAAGTGATCGTGTGCAACATCGGTCACTTCGACAACGAGATCGACGTGGCGTGGCTCAACACGAACCACGGTGGTTCGAAGGTGAGCATCAAGCCGCAGGTAGATATGTATACTGTCGATGGAAAAGACATCATCCTTTTGGCCGAAGGCCGATTGGTGAATTTGGGATGCGCCACAGGCCACCCCTCGTTTGTAATGTCCAATTCATTCACAAACCAGACCCTCGCGCAGATGGAGCTTTGGAACAACACCGGCAATTATGAAAATAAGGTGTACACACTTCCCAAGCATCTCGACGAAAAAGTAGCCATGCTGCACCTGGAAAAGATCGGGGTACAACTCGAGTCACTTTCAAAAGATCAGGCAGACTATATCGGTGTGAAAGTCGAAGGACCGTTCAAGCCCGACTCTTACCGTTACTAATCGCTATAGCTGCATAACAATGCAGAGCAATTTTGAAAAAGCCTTCTCCGAATCGGGGAAGGCTTTTTAATGACTGAAGTTTCGGAGTAAAAGTGGGTAGACTACACTGAACGTACCTGACGGCAAGTAATTTTGCATGTCGCGTCAAAATACCCCGGTTGAAACCGGGGCTTACTAAACAGACCGTACCTAACGGCACGGGGGCGTTCATTTTTGATTTAGGTGATTCATGTGAAGGTTATAAATTCCGTTCTAAGAGAAGTTTTGCAGGTTTTTGTTTCAAAATCATCTGATACACTTTTGAACGAATAGGCGCTTCTTGCTTTAGGGATTCGGCCAATAGATGTGTAAGGTGAAAATCCTGCAGGGAGCATGTCCTCATGAATTGCAGACGTGCCGTCAGGTACGCCCCGTATGGTAAGGCGGGGATTTATCCCCGGTGTTGAGTAACTCATTGCGCAACCAGCGTGCCGTCAGGTACGCTCAGTGTCAAATGACTCCGAAGTTTTAGTTAATTATAAATCCTCAGGGAATTATTGTTGACATTGTACATCGTCTGATACCTGCGCAGCGGTCTGCGGGCAGGGCCCTCAAGCGGCACGCCGTCTACGATGGAAAAAACCGATTCACAACAATCATGGTCAACCGCAGTAACATTGGTATCTTCGTCCACATCGATGCGGCACATGTTTTCGACCCTGAAGGTGCAATGCCGATCAAAGGCGGCAAATTGATCGGGGCCGATGCGGTACACAACGATTCCCTGCGATCCTCCTTGAATGGTAATCCATCCCCCCGGATTTTGAAGCGGGGCAAAGAGCGGCAGTCCGATGCTCACCGTTATATTCACGGGTACATTCGGCACCTGCTGAATGCTGTCGTCATCGCGGTTGCATCCCATAGAGACGGCGCACGCTAAAACAACCATGAAGACCGTTGAATATTTTAAGCTCAGCATCACTTTAGAAAATTGAAATTCTGCCTCAAGATGAAACGCAAAATTACTGTTTATATTCTCACTTTATTGGTGGCTGCCTTTTCGGCAAATACTGCTTTTGCTCAGGAAAAGAGGCAGAAGACCAAAAAACAGTACAAGGAATTCAAGAAACTCCAGGACGACAGAGAGGGTGAATACGATAAAAAAATGGAGGAGGGACGGAAGCGGCACCTCAAGCTTCAGGACAAAAAAACCCAAAAGCGGATGAAGCGCCAAAAGCGAAAATCAGCTCGTATTCAGCGCAATAAGCACAAAAACAGTTTTTTTCGCAGGCTATTCACCAAGAAGCCAAAGGGAAGGTGATATCCCACCGATGGGCCGATATGCCGAGGCCCGCAACTTTGATTTAACAGTTCTTTCTTGATTCCAATTTTGGACGAAAAAAAGGATGAAAAAAAATGCGGACAATTTTTCGCCTGCATCTTCGGCTTCTGGCCTTTGTTTTCCAGACGTTAACATAACTTCTCAACATGCTTTGTGTCTCGATTGCAGCTTAGGATCAAAATATGCTGCAAAATCAGGCTTGGTAGAGTGAATCAAAAATATATATATTTACCGCCTTGTTGCGAAATTGTTAAAAAAACGTAATCCGTTTCTTATGATAAGAAGTCTCTACCTACTGGGAGTGTTGTTGTTTTTTTCCTCCACCGCCGCATTGGCACAAGTCGGCGGCGGTGAATTGCGGGGAACGCTGAATGATGCCGAAACGGGAGAACCGCTTCCCTTTGTTAATATAGTCATCGAGGCTGGTAAACGCCAAGTTGGAGGAACTACAGATTTTGACGGAAATTATATCCTCAAACCGATTCCCCCCGGAACATATGACGTAAAAGTATCCTTCGTAGGTTACAATACACGTCAGATTACAGGGGTGAAGATTAACAATGATAAGATCACATTCCTCGATATCGAAATGGAGTCAGGTGTGCGCCTCGACGAAATTGAGATCTTTGAATACACCAAGCCGCTTATTGATAAAGATGGTGGTGCTTCAGGAGGAACAGTAACAAGGGAAGACATCTCTAAGATGCCGGGTCGAAGTGCAACTTCAATGGCTGCCACAGTAGGTGGTGTTCAATCCAGCGCCGATGGTGTTTCTATTCGCGGTGCACGTGAAGAAAATACATTCTACTTCATTGATGGTATCAAAGTGCGGGGGTCTACCAACCTGCCTAAAGCTGCTATTGAAGAAGTTCAGGTAATGACCGGAGGAATACCCGCCAGTTATGGAGACGTTACGGGAGGTGTAATTGCGATTACCACCCGTGGTGCAAGCAGCAATTATTTTGGAGGTGTAGATATTATCACCTCCGGTTTCGCCAATGAGGATGGCGGAGGTATCGGCTTTGACCGTTTTGCCCAAACACAGGTAGAAGGGGTATTCTCAGGGCCAATTCTTTTTAAGAAAGACGCGGAGGGCAATAAAGAGCGTGCACTATTGGGTTTCTTCCTTTCGGGAAATTACAGAAACTCCCTCGATACACGTCCTTCTATCATTGGCAACTTTCGCCTGCGTGATGACGTGCGTCAGGACCTGGTGCAAAATCCTCTGAGATTTGTATTGAGTGGTATTGATACGGATGAGTCACCTGATAATTACATCGATCAGAATGGTAATGTGCAAAACGCTACCACAGTGACGCCAAACCTTCAAGGAAATTCTAACTTACTCTTTCTCCGGGAAAATGATTGGGAAAAAACTCCTGCACGACAGAACAGCCGCTTCGAAGGAGGTTCCCTTACAGCCAAAATCGATATCGCCACTACTCCGAATATTGACTTGTCTGTCGGAGGTACTTTTGACATCACTAATTTGAGTGAATACAGCTATGCCAATAGCTTGATGAACTATCAGAACAATGGACAGCAGAGAAATACGACTGCAAGGGGTTTTGTAAGGTTTACCCACCGCCTATCTCCCTCTGACGGAAGCGACGATCGACTCATCAGGAACGCATACTACAGCTTGATGCTTGACTACAGCAACATCACACAGCGCAGGTGGGATCCCCGCCACCAGGACAACCTGTTCAATTACGGACATGTGGGTAAGTTCGAGCAAGACATTGTCAATAATTACTCTTTTAATGGTGACACGGTACCTCCCGGATTTTACCACACGGGATACAGGGTACTCGAAACCACATTCACGCCGAGTGAAACGAATTCAGATCTCGCGGCCTACACCACTTCTCTCTACAATGAGTATGATAGGCTTGGTTTCAC
>JAIVHQ010000071.1 GCA_020200995.1 Flavobacteriales bacterium | reverse complement strand
GGGTATCCACCGATCAGAGCGATTGCGCTTCTTCTCTTATGGAAAGCCGTCTCGATGCTTCCTTTCCGGAAAAAATGCGGGTGCTCAACGTCTCGGCGGGCAGCTGGGGCCCCGACAATGCCTTCGCGTGGATGCAGGCCCACGGCGATTTTGATGCGCGCGCCATCGTGCTCGTCTTCAGCAGCCACGATTTTCAAGATCTCATGACCTTCGAAAAAGTGGTGGGCAACGTGCCTTTTTACCCTGAAAGCCAACCTGCCACGGCCATCACCGATGCCCTTTCCTGGATTTCGTCGCGCTATTTCACCACGGTAGACTGGAACGCCCTGCCCGGGGCAGGAGAGGGGCCGCGCGGCACTTTTAATTCCGGCTGGGAGAGTTTCGCCTACCACTGCCGCAATCACGACATCCCGCTCCTCGTGTACCACCACCCCACCCGCACCGAATGCGAAGCGGGGGAGTGGAATGAAGAAGGTACATCCCTTCAAAGCCTCCTCACAGAACTCGGCGTCGAGGTGGTTTCCGGTTTGGAAGCACCCTGCAATGTCGATACTTACCGCGACGAAGTTCACCCTGATGCCGCCGGGCAGGCCATCATCGCCGACGCCCTCGAACCCGCCCTCCGAAAAATCATCGCCGATGCCGCCGACTAAGCCACGCATCGTATTCCCCTACACGGAGCTGGCCGGCTACATCCGCGCTTGCATGGAGCACCTGGCCGCCGAGGGTGCCGAGGTGCATGTGTTTGCCTTTCCGGTAAATGCGGAAGCCCCCTTCGATTTCGATACCGCCGGTGCCTTGTGCAGGTACCTTCCGCGCCGCGACTACGACTTTGCCGCCCTCCGCGATGAGGTGGCCCGCATCGATCCCGACCTCGTGGTGTGCAGCGGATGGATCGACCCCGATTATGTGGCCCTTTGCCGCAGCCTCCGCCCGAAAGTGCCCACCGTGCTGGCCCTCGACAACCAATACCCGACCACCCTACGCGGCAAGCTGGCCCTGCTCCGCGCCAAGGTGCGGTTCAAGTCGGCCTTTGATTTTGCATGGGTGCCGGGCAGCCCGCAGGTCGCTTACGTTGAGGCCATGGGTTTTCGCAAAGAGGAGAATTTTACCGGTTTCTACACGGCCGATACCGATCACTTTTCGCGGTTTTACAAAGCCCGGCCTGAGGGAAGTTTTGCAAAGCGCTTTCTCTATTTCGGGAGGTATCTGGACTTCAAGGGCGTCCGCGAACTCTGGGAGGCTTTCGGTCGCCTCGATGCTCCCGATTGGGAACTCTGGTGTGCCGGCACGGGTGCACTTTACGATGAGCGCCCTGAAATGCCCGGCTTGCGGCATTTCGGCTTTGTACAACCTGCCGATTTGGATACCTTTGTCGCCGAGGGCGGTGTATTCGTATTGCCGAGCATCAGGGAGCCCTGGGGCGTTGCGGTGCACGAATTTGCGGCAGCGGGACTCCCACTCATATGCACAAATGTAACGGGAGCGGCATCTGCTTTTTTAGAAGAGGGCAAAAACGGAATCCTCGTGCCCCCCGCGGACGTAGGTGCCTTGTATAGCGCCATGAAAACGATGACGGAGAAACCGATTTCCGAACTCGAATCCATGGGCAAATTAAGCGCCGAAGCGGCCGCTGAATTGAGTAAAGAGAAATGGGCCGAAACGGCTTTTGACATATTGAAAACATCGAAACCATGAGTGCTCCGGATACGTCCGAACACTTTTAACCACAGGCAGGATGAACAGGATATTGGTTACCGGCGGGGCCGGATTTATTGCGAGTGAACTCGCGGAGAAACTTTCCGAAAATGCGGACAACCACATTTTGGTGGTCGACAACCTACAGACCGGGTACCTCACCAATGTGCCCGCAGGCAAGCACGATAACGTGCATTTTATCAAATGCGACGTGAACAACCGCGACGACATCTCGGCCGTGTTTTTCGCCTACCGATTCAATTTCGTTTTTCATTACGCCGCCACGGTGGGCGTGAAGCGCACCCTCAAGCACCCGGTCAAGGTGCTCGACGACATCAACGGCATTCGAAACATCCTCGACCTCTGCAAAAACACCGGTGTGAGGCGCATCTATTTCTCCAGCAGCTCAGAAGTGTATGGCGAGCCGGTGGAAATCCCCCAAAACGAACTCACCACCCCGCTCAATTCCAAACTGCCCTACGCCATTGTGAAAAACATCGGCGAAGCATTTTTGCGCTCTTACCAAGTGGAGTACGGGTTGGATTACACGATTTTCAGATTTTTCAACACTTACGGCGTTAAACAGAGCCACGACTTTGTCATCTCAAAATTCATCCGCGCGGCCCTCCGAAATGATGACATCACCGTGTACGGTGAAGGTCTTCAAACCAGGACTTTTTGCTACATCGACGACAACATCGACGCCTGCCTTGCGGCGCATTACAACGGAGAAGTGGTCAACGACGTGATCAACATCGGCTCCGATAAAGAAATTACCATCATCGAACTGGCGCGAAAAATCATCGATCTCACGGGGTCAAAATCTCAAATCGTTCACCTCGACCCCCTCGAAGAAGGGGACATGACGCGCCGCATGCCCGACAACAGGCGGATGATGGGCCTTTTGGGTCGAGACCTCCTGCCCCTCAACGATGGGCTCAAAAAGGTGTTGGAGGCCCGCAGTCCTGTTGAGCACTGATGTGTGGCATAAACGGAATATACGGTAAGGCCGACGGCATACGCGACAGAATCGCGGCGATGAACAAGGCACTCGCGCACCGCGGTCCCGATGCCGAGGGGCAATGGGAAGGTGAGGGCATCGCCCTGGGGCACCGCCGCCTCGCTGTCATCGATTTGGACCACCGCGCCGATCAACCCATGCACTCGCCCTGCGGCAGGTACACCCTCGTGTACAACGGCGAGATCTACAATTTTCGAGAGCTTCGCGAATCGCTGGCCGCCGATGCCACTGCGGCTGAAATGCCCTTCACCACCGATTCCGATACGGAAGTCCTCCTCACGGGATTGGTGCTCCGCGGCCCGGATTTTCTGAAGCGCTGCAACGGCATGTTCGCCCTCGCTTTTTGGGATGCCCGGGAGCGGCGCCTCATCCTCGCCCGCGACCGCTTGGGCATCAAGCCGTTGTATTACGCCCGCGCTGCCGACAAGATGATCTTTTCGAGCGAGCTTCGCGCATTGCTTCGCAGCGGCCTCACCGACCGAAATCTCGACCCTAAATCTCTCGCCGACTACCTCCGCTACCAAACCGTGCACGGAGAACGCACGGCCGTGGAGGGCGTTCGCGCCTTGCCGCCGGGCACTTTTCTCCTCATCGACGATAATGAAGAGGTGATCAAAACCTGGTGGCATCCCCTGCGCAATGTCCGCATGCTGAGATCGAATGCCGACTACGCTGAAGCAACGGAATCTGTCCGCACCCTCCTCGAAGATTCCGTGAAGCTCAGGCTTACCACTGATGTGCCTTACGGCGCTTTTCTTTCCGGGGGCATCGATTCGAGCATCATAACGGCGATTGCCGCGCGGGCGAGCAAGTCTAAGCTCCGCACTTTTACCGTCACCTTCGATGAGGCGGAGCACAGCGAGGGGGCTTTCGCCAAAAAAATCGCCGACCGCTGCGGCACTGACCACACTGAAATTCACCTTCCGCCCGGATCTCTTTTGGACAGCCTTCCCGACGCCCTCGCAGCCGCCGACCACCCCGGCGGCGACGGCATCAATACTTTTGTGGTGTCGCAGGCGGCCAAGGCGGCGGGCATCACCGTGGTGCTTTCCGGCCTCGGCGGCGACGAACTCTTCGCGGGTTACCCCGTTTTTGCGCAAATCAAATCCTTGCAGACCAGGAAATGGCTGCTGAGCTACCCCGGTTTTGCACGGGCAGCAGCGGGTACACTTTACAAAATGTGGAAGCCGGGCATCGCTTCCGCAAAAATAGCGCAGGTGATCGGCGAGGATTATTTCGACACCGAGTTTGCCTATCAATACAGCCGCGAGGTGATGTCGCTCGGCGATGTGAAGCGCACCATGCGCAACTACGAGGGCGGCGGAAACGAGGTGTTTCGCATCGCCCACGAAGGGATCGGCTATGGCAATGAAGGCTATGCCCTCCCGCTGCTGAGCCGCGTGTCCTACGCCGAGCTGTCCACCTATTTGCCCTCGGTGCTCCTCCGCGATGCCGACCACATGTCTATGGCCCACGCCCTCGAGGTGCGTGTGCCCTTCCTCGACCACCGCCTCGTGGAAACCGTGCTCGGAATTCCCGACAAATTCAAAGACCTCACTTCTCCCAAAAAGCTGCTCACCGATGCCGCCGGCGACCTCATTCCTCCCGAAACGGCTTCCCGCACCAAGATGGGATTCACCTTTCCGTGGGAGCAGCGGATGCGCAACGAGCTGCGCGAATTTTGCGACGACCACATGGAAGCCCTCGCCCTTCGCCCGCAGTTCGACACCAGACAGGTGCGCAAGCGTTACGCGGCTTTTCGCAAAGGAAGTAAGGATGTGACATGGTCGCGGATATGGTACCTTTGTGCCCTCGAAGCCTGGCTCCAACGCAATGAAGTCTCCTGAATCTGTCGACATCCTGATTTTCACCGATTGGTACCTGCCGGGCTACAAAGCGGGAGGCCCCATCGTGAGCATTGCCAACATGGTGGAGGCATTGAGCCCGCACCGCCGCATCGCCGTGGTGTGCAGCGACCGCGACTACCTCGACACGGCTTCGTACCCCGACATCACAGCCGATTTTTGGCAGCGGCACGGGACGGTTTCGGTATTCTACCTCAGCCCCGGGCAAAGCAGCTACAGCCGCGTTGCCGATTTGATCCGAAGCATCAATCCGAAGATGTTGTATATCAACGGGATGTTCAGCAAAGTTTTCTCAGTGTATCCCCTCCTCGCCGCCCGCCGGGGCAGCCAACGCATCATCCTGGCCCCGCGCGGTATGCTGGCACCCGGAGCCTTGGGGGTAAAGCCTTTGCGGAAGCATCTCTTTTTGGCTTTGGCCAAAATGTGGGGGCTCTACCGCCACATTGAGCTCCACGCCACCCATGAACACGAGGCCGGGCACATTCGCAAAATCCTCGGCAGCAAGGTGCCTGTAAAAGTACTCCCCAACCTGCCTTCCCTTCCGGAAAATGAGCTGAAGCCCGCAGTAAAAACTGACGGCCGGCTCCGCGTGCTCACCGTGGCGCGCATGGCCCGGGAAAAAAACCTCCACTTTGCGCTTGAGTGCCTCGTGAAGGCCGCCGAGACGCACCGCGTGAGTCTCATCCACATCGGCCCTGTGTACGACGAAGGCTATGCCGCCCGCTGTCGCGAAATTGCCGAAAAGGGAGGCCTCGAAGTGACATGGGAGGGAGCAGTGCCCCCGGCTGACATTCAAAAGCGCTACGGCGCTGCCCATCTTTTCTTTCTCCCCAGCCTGGG
>JAIVHQ010000004.1:1188-25563 GCA_020200995.1 Flavobacteriales bacterium | reverse complement strand
GTACAATACTGCCATCGACCTGGGCGAACCCGGCGAAGACAATACTTACGGCATGGGTCTGATCAATTCAGTGAATGCCTTCAACCACCTGGCCGAAACCCATGTTCCCGTTCCGCCTGCATCACCCGAGCACGACATGGAATTGGTCTCTATCGACGCCCCAACATTGCCTTTCAGGTGCACGGCGCCCGGTCAGCTCGCAGTCACCCCTGAGATCACGGTTTTCAATAAAGGAATGGAGCCCGCTTCGGGTATCACCGTAGAATACCGCATCAACGGCGGGGAAGTATCCGTTTATACAGACCCTGCTTTCACCCTCGCGCCGGGGGAATTCGCCCAACTCACCCTGGAGTCATTAGAAGCAGAGGAAGCCGGCTTTACAGAATTGCACGCTCTCATCCTCCCCCATCCGGATGAATATGACAAGTTCAATAACAACGCGGTGAAGCGCTGGACACAGTTGCCCACGCCGATTGAAAATCTCACTTTTTTCACCGAAGACTTTGAAACAGGTTTCGACTCAACAATGTGGTCGGTATTTAACCCCGACCTCGCAATCACCTGGGACTCGGTTTGGGTGATCCAAGCCGACGGTGAAGAGGGCTATGCCGCCCGCGTGCGACACGGCTCATACGCACCCGCTGTCGGGCAGGAAGATTACCTGATCGGGCCCATCATTTTTCCGGAAGGACAAAACAGCTACACGCTGAGCTTTGATTATTACTACCGTCGCCGAACCAACAACCCCAACAACTTCGACACCCTCGCCGTATCCATCATTCACAATTGCGGAGAGGATGTACACGAACTCTGGAGGAAAGGTGGTGAAGAACTTTACACCAACGATGTCCACTTTCCCAATGCGCTGCCCGAATCGGCTGATGAATGGGTAAATGTACAGCTATCCCTCAATCTCAATGAGGTGCCCGACTTCGATCCCGAAAACGGATTTTACCCCATGTTTACCTCTGTAAACAGGCGAGGAAATAATGTACTGGTAGACAACATAATGCTGGACTTTTCAGCTTCAGTAGAGCGCACCCCTCCGCCTGCACACCTCACCCTCTTTCCCAACCCGACGCGCAGCGAAGTGCGGTTGAAATGGACGGGCGGTCAGGACAGGGCTACGCTGGCAATTTATGACACCCGCGGCAAGCTCGTGTTGAGAAAAGGAACCTTTGACCAGAATGCGCTGTTAGATGTAAGCTTCCTCACTCCCGGAATCTACATCGTGGAAGCGATCTTCGAAAACGGTGGGAAGGCAATGGAAAAACTCGTGATTCAATAAGCGTCGCTCGACTCTTGAATATCTATTAATCCTATTTTTACCGCTATTCATCAATAGAAAAGATTATGAAGTGGAGTTGGAAGTGGCTGATATTACCTTTCTCATCCTTTTGTATCCTGTCAGTTTCTGCGCAGCACGCGTATATTGAGCAGGATGTGCTCGACCAAATGGCAGCGGCTGAAGGGTCGGAAATGATTCCCGTGGTGGTGTTGCTTAGCGACGCAGTGGATGCGGCAGCGCTTAAGGCGGAAATGAACGCCGAGGGCTTGCCCTTAAACAGGCGTGGAGCACGCGTGATTTCAGCCTTGCAAGCTTACATCATGGCTGACGTTTCATACACGGAATTGAATCCCCCGGTGAAAGCGGAACCCGCCAATGTTCGTTCCGTGGGCGGAATAGAACCGGGACTTGCGGCCATCGGAGCTCCCGAAATGTGGGCGATGGGCTACACGGGCCACGGGCGCATCGGAATGACATACGATACGGGTGTAATGCCTGATCACCCTGCCCTTGCCGAGCGTTTTCTTGCCAACTTCATGCCCCTGAACCAAACATGGAGTCCGTATTACAGCGATGTACCCATCGATAAAGGCAGCAGCCACGGCACACATGTGACGGGCACCATCGCGGGCCTCGACCCGGCCACTGCCGACACTATCGGTGTGGCTTTCGGCGCTTCCATTATCGCCAATGACGCCATTCGCGACTTCGGACAAACATCGCAATACGGCTTCAGCGACATCCTCAATGCCTATCAGTGGGCCATGAACCCCGATGGCGACATCACAACTTCTGACGATGTGCCCGATGTGATCAACAATTCCTGGGGCGGAGGGGCAAGCGGCAGCAACCCCGATTGCTCGGCAGTGATCGCTGCAGTATTTTCGGCTATTGAAGCGTCGGGTATTGCAAATGTTCACAGCGCGGGCAACAACGGCCCCGATTCCTCCACTGTGAGCCGACCGAGCAATACGAGCGTCGATGTGGTCAACGTCTTTGCCGTGGGTGCTGCTGATGCCAACGGCGGCGGACCCGACTATCCGATCGCGAATTTTTCAAGCCGCGGACCGAGTCTCTGCGACGTGACGGGAAGTCTGTTGATCAAACCTGAAGTTTCGGCCCCCGGGGTGGGTGTACGCTCTTCCGTTGGCAACGACGGTTACCAAAATAACAGCGGCACCTCCATGGCTGCACCCCATGTGAGCGGAGCCGTATTGCTGCTCAAGGAGGCCTTTCCCTACCTGACGGGCGAGGACATTCTTCAGGCTTTGTACTACTCCGCCGTCGATCAGGGTGAGCCGGGTGAAGACAACGACTACGGCATGGGCATGATCAATGTGAAAAACGCATTCGACTACCTTTCGGAAAACCACGACCCTGTGCCACCGGCGTCCAATGATTTTGATATCCAACTGCTCTCAATTGATGCCCCCGATTTCAGCTTGCGTTGCAGCGCAAATGATCCCACCACTGTCACCCCCGAAATAACAGTGGTGAACAAAGGCATCATCCCCGCCGAGGGCATCGTGGTGCGTTACAGGGTAAACGGCGGCTCGGCCACCACTTTTTCAGACACCTTATTTTTTCTCGCCCCCGGCGATACCACGCAGTTTGTCATGAATCCCATCACTTTTTCTTCACAGGGATTTACAGAGCTTCATGCCGTCATCACTCCTGCTGAAGGCGAGTACGATAAGTTCAACAACAATGCAGTGAAAAGATGGACACAGCTCCCCCAGCCTGTCCCCGGTTTCAATAGCCTGGCTGAAGGATTTACCATGGGCATTAGCCCTTTGCTCTGGACCATCGACAATCCTGATATAGATGTAACATGGGGAGAGGATGAAGTGATCCAATCCAACGGCAACTTCGGCCGAGTGGCGAAGGTGGGCTTCTCTGATTACTCACCTGCCTCAGGTCAGGAAGACCGACTGGTAGGGCCATGGATACCGGTGATACACGGTAACTACACCCTTCGGTTTGATCACTTTTACCGCAGGAGAACCAATAATCCCAACAACTTCGACTCACTGGCCGTGAGCATTGTGTACAATTGTGGCGATCGGGAGCATGAGATTTTCCGGAAAGGAGGAGAAAACCTCTACACAAACGATGTACACCAGCCCAATTCTGTACCCGAATCAGTGGCTGATTGGCAGACAAATGCGGTCAACTTTAGCATCGCTGACCTGCCCGATATCGATCCCGGGCAAGGCATGTATGTCACATTTACTTCCATGAATCGCCGCGGAAATAACCTAATGATCGATAATATCATGCTGGACGGAACCTTGTCGACTGTAAGCGAGGAAAGTCCAAGGCAGATGACCCTTTACCCCAACCCTGCCCATGGGGAAGTGAGGTTGGACTTTGACGGAAACCAATCACCCGCGCTGATTTCGGTCTACGACGTAAGTGGGCGAAAGGTGCTTCAGGAACAAGCGACATCTCTGCCATATACGATACAAATCGGCAGTTTGAATCCGGGAATATATCTCGTGGAGGCGGGACAGAACGACGCAGTAAGATCAGTTGCCAAATTCGTGGCAAAAGCGGCGGCAACCCAACCAGCCGTGATCGAAGCCATCGAAAGCAGCGGGCTTCCACACAGCGACCTTCGCCAATTTTGGATCACCAACAGCCTGAGCCTTTCGGCAAACACGGCGATGATCGAGATGCTCGCATCAATGGAGGCTGTGGCTTACATCAGTTTTGATGCACCCATGGTAGGCGAGGTTGATCACATACGTGGCAACGCCCCGCCGGCCGGAGCAAGGGCAGACGGTGATGGCAACAGAGAAGTGGGCCTGACTGTGATCGGCGCCCCCGAACTGTGGGCCTTGGGATATACCGGACTCGGTGTGATGGCCATGACCTTCGACACCGGCGTTTGGCCCGACCACCCTGCCCTGACCAACCGATTCCTGCCGAATAGAATGCCATTGAACAAGACCTGGTTCCCCTTCGACAGCGAAGTGCCGACCGACAAAGCAAGCAGCCACGGCACGCACGTGAGCGGCACCATGCTGGGCCTCGACACCGCCACCGCCGACACTATCGGTGTGGGCTTCAAGGCTTATTTCATCGCCACCGACCCCACCGTGGGGACGGGGCAAACACCGAAACCCCTGTCAGATGTAATGAATGGCTTTGAGTGGGCCATGAATCCCGACGGGGACGACAACACATCCGATGATGTACCCGATGTAATCAACAACTCCTGGGGCCGCACCCCGAGCGATGTAAATCCGGCTTGCGCTCCCTTGGTAATTTCAACTTTTGAAGCCGTTGAAGCGGCGGGAATTGCGAGCATATTTTCAGCGGGAAATGCAGGCCCGGGCGACACCACCATCGGGGTGCCCAACAACACGAATATGGGTCTTGTAAACTCTTTTTCCGTGGGTGCGCTCGATGGAAATGCGACAGAACCCGACTATCCCATTGCCAACTTCTCAAGCCGCGGCCCGAGCCTCTGTGATGCAGATGGCAGCTTGCTGATCAAACCTGAAGTATCGGCCCCGGGGGTGAATGTTCGCTCGTCGGTGGGCAATGACGATTATTCCGAATTCAGCGGAACCTCCATGGCATCACCCCATGTGAGCGGAGCTGCGATTTTATTGAAAGAAGCCTTTCCCTTTTTGAGCGGTGAGGATATTCTGCTGGCGCTGTACCATTCGGCCACTGATATGGGTGAACCCGGCGAAGACAATACGTTTGGAATGGGGTTGATCAACGTCAAGGCGGCCTTTGATTACCTTTCCGAAACCTATGACCCTGTGCCCCCTGCCGTCAACAATTTCGATATCGAAATACTAACCATCGACGCTCCCGCCGCCCCGTGGAGGTGCTCCTCGGCAGCTGCGGCAGAAGTATCTCCTGTAATCACTGTGAGAAACAGCGGAAATGAAGGCATCACGGGCATCACCGTCGAATACCGCATCAATGGAGGAGAGCTGATGACCTATGAAGACCCGGCCTTCACCACGGCACCGGGCACTGATACCCAACTAACCCTGCCGCCCGTCACCACAGCCGGAGCAGGGATCAATGAATTGCACGCTTACATTATCCCCATAGAAGACGAGTACGACACCTTCAATAACAATGGAGTGAAACGGTGGCTACAGCTCCCCGAACCACAGGCCGATCTCGATTTTATCTTCGAAGATTTTGAAACCGGTTTTGAACCTGAATTGTGGACGGTGTTCGACGATGATTTGGACATCACCTGGGACACAGCCGCTGTAATTCAAGCGGACGGAACCACGGGTTTGGCTGCGTGGATGTCGTTTTTCAATTACAGTCCCTCTGAAGGACAGGAAGACTTGCTGATCGGTCCTTCGCTCAATGCCAACTCGGGAACTTTCACCCTGAGTTTTGATTACTTCTATCGACGACGGACCAACAACCCGAACAACTTTGACACCCTGACCGTGGGGATCGGCTACAATTGTAGCGAAGCTCAACTCGAGTTGTGGCGACAAGGTGGCGAAGATCTCTACACCAATGATATACATGCGCCCAATGCCTTACCTGAATCGGCAGATGATTGGTCATCCGCAAGCATTACATTTTCTTTGGACGAACTCGAAGGAGCAGATTTAGACCAAGGTTTCTTCCCGATTTTCACAGGTAAAAACCACAGGGGAAACAACTTGCTCATCGATAATATAAACCTCGACTTCGCCGCTTCAGTGCGCAACGAGTTGCTGAACGTAGAAATCAACCTGTTTCCCAACCCCACGGCAAGCGAGGTTATGATTGATTGGCGCGGCAAGCAAGAGACGGCGCAGATTGCCGTGTATGACCTTCGCGGCAAACTCGTTTTCCGGAAAGGACCCTTGCAAGCCAATGGAACCCTCGACGTGTCAGGCCTGAGTGATGGAGTGTATCTGGTCGAAGTAACTTTCAACAGCGGTGAGCGAGGAGTAAAGAAACTTGTGAAACAGTAACCTCACGCATGAGCTGCACGAAAAATCTCAGTTTGGCTGATTGTAGAGCGGCTTGATGAAAACTTTGGGCGTAGAGCCTTGTTGACTACTTGAAAAGAATTAAGAAAAAGATGCGCACACATGGCGCAAAGGTATTTATCACCGCATGGATTGCTACGGCAGCCATGTGGGCCTTGCCTGCTAAGATGTGCGCACAACAAGAAATAACTATGAAACCTGTCTTAAAAATAGAAATCTGGAGTGATGTCGCCTGTCCTTTTTGCTACATTGGCCGCGCCCACCTCATGAAGGCGCTTGAAAAGTTTGAGCACGGCGATGCGGTTGAAGTTGAGTGGAAGAGTTTCATCCTCGATCCGACCCTCCCCTCCTCTACTGACCGCGATCTGTATTCATCACTGGCCGAGAGAAAAGGCATGCCCCTTGAGCAAGTGATGCAAATGACAGAAGGTGTGAATGCCATGGCCGCGAAGGCAGGCCTTTCGGTAAATTTTGATGAAGTGAAGCCCGTGACTACGTTCGAGGCCCACAAAATGCTTCAGCTTGCAAAATGCTCGGACCTCGGTGATGATGTCAAACTGAGGTTATTCCAAGCCTATTTTGAAGAAGGCGCAAACCCCGCCGATGCCGAAACTTTGGTACAAATTGGTACTGAAGCAGGGCTCAAGTCGGAGGACATCCGCGCGGCCCTGGGCGATCCCGCATTTGCGGAAGCGGTAAATCGCGATGTGGCTGAAGCCCGAAGTATGGGCATTTCGGGCGTTCCGTATTTTGTGATCGACAGAAAATATGCCCTCTCCGGAGCACAGCCCGTCGCCACCATGCTGCAAGCTGTAGAACAGGCATTCAGCGAAAAAGAGGCGGCACCTGTGTCGCAGACAGAAGCGGCATCGTGCAAACCCGAAGGAAACTGTGATTAAAAGACATGACTAACTTTTTCGGACTAATATTTATTCTTTATATCCTCCCCATGGAATTTGATAAAGTACTTGATAAAAATGTTTTTGGTGAAAAACTCATGACCTGCAGCACCGACCCCATGACCGGATACTTCCGCGACGGGTGCTGTAGTACGGGCGAGTCTGACTTCGGCACCCACACAGTTTGCGCCGTGGTCACTGAAGAGTTTTTGAAATTTTCAAAAGAGCGTGGCAACGATCTCATGACACCTTTGCCCGCATACCGCTTTCCCGGCCTCAAGCCGGGAGATAAATGGTGCCTGTGTGCTTCGCGATGGAAAGAAGCCATGGATGCCAATGTGGCTCCCAAAGTGGTACTCGAAGCCACCCATGAGGGCACATTGAGATTCGTGCCTTTGGAGACATTGATAAAATTTGCCGTGGTCTCTAAATCCGAAAGTGGAAAAGACTAGTGCCTCGGCCCGGCAGTGGAGACATTCCATGTTTTAAGTGCCCTTACTCAACGGAGGAGTTTTCCTATATTGGTGCAAAAATCCGCCATGCTCCACACCGCTCTTCTGCTTGCCCTGATGCTCCCCGCCCCCGACTGCGCGATGGCTGCCACGCCGTCCAACCCCATTGACACTGTAGATGAGCGGGGAACCTTGAACTCTCGAGAAACAGCGCAATACCTTGCAGAAAAGCAAATCTGTCACCTTAAAAACGGAGCCCTGCTGGTGCGCATATATTCGCGCTTTTTGAGGCGGAATCAAGCACAGCCGTAAAAAGTATCAACAGGGAGAACATTATTTTTTTGGGAGAAAAACTTGAGCGCGATACCGACATCAGGTTTCCCGAAGGTAACTTCCTGACGGCCGAATTCGGAACCCTGTCGGGACGCAGCGAAGACACCTTTGAGCTTCGATATATAGATGATGGTGGGAATTGGATGGTTGAGATTCATGACAGTCCCCAAAAAGGTATAGGAACTTTCAGCGCCTTTCATATCATGAGCAACACCTTTGCTGACCTGTTTTCCCCTTTCCCGCATTTCGTACGCACTTACGACGATTTGATCTTTCGGCGTCAGCCTTCAGTGGCCGTTCGTAAGATGAACAAGCGGCTCCACGACTTTGCCGAAGGCTGCAAATAGCCAATTTGGACTTTTGTAATCAGGAAGGTTTCGTCACCTTCAACACTTCCCCGCCCTACCCAACCTTCATTGAAATTAAGTTAAAAAAACACTTCAATTCAGCAGGTTCTAAAATTCTGTGTACTTTCAGTCCAAACATCACATTATGCACAAGACCTATGACACCCTCTCTCAAGCCACGGACGATTTGCGAAAACGCGGGTTCGAACTGGAATTTAATCAAGACGGGAAGCAACTGAGTTGCCTCAAGGATCCATCCATTGTATTGAACCCCGATGATTTCGAGATTGTGGAAGTCCACCGTTTTGAAGGCGCAACTGATCCCGGCGATACCAGCGTGGTATACGCCGTAGAAGGCAAAAAAGGCCAGCGTGGCGTGCTTGTAGACGCTTATGGCGTATATGGCGTGGAATACTCTCCTGAAATGTTGAAGAAACTCGACATGAGGGATCGAATTTAGCAGTGATCTGTTCATTCGATTTTTTAATCTCACACAAACCGATTTATGAAAAATCTAATAGAAAAGCTCGGGGCTGAGGCCACCGCATGCAACGTAACCCTGATATTCAATACACACCGCACAAGTCCTGACAACCAGCAAGACAGTATTCAGTATAAAAATTTGATGAAAGAGGCGGTACAAAAAGTAAAAACGAACTGCGAAAAGCCCCGCGCAGAAGCCATTGAAAAAACACTACTCACATTGGCAGACGACCTTGACCACAATAGAAATGCCGACAGCATGCTGGTGTTTGTCAACGAAAACTTCCACGACCTCGTGCGTCTGGACATTCCCGTGGAAGACCGCGCAATTGTAGACCGCACCTTTGCCGTGCGCGACTTGGTCAAGGCCATGCACCACCAGCAGAGCTTTTACGCGCTCGTACTGAGCCGCGATTCGGCCCGTGTTTTAAAGGCCGTACCCGGAGATGAAATCGCTGAACTTGAGGGCAATTTCCCAATTGAGAATGACACCCTATACGTGGACAACAAGCTGAAATCATCCATGGCAGGGAAAAGCGAGCATATGATTGAAGAATTCTTCAACCGCGTGGATAAAGAGATGCAGGAAGTACTGAAGAATGAAGCCCTCCCGATCGTGGTATGTACTGAAGAACGCAACTACCATCACTACATGAATGTGACGGATAAAAAAGAAGCCATAGCAGGACATCTGAACAAGAACAGGATGGACTACACCGCTTATGAAGTGGTCAAAGAAGCCCGAAAAGTACTCTCAACTTACCTTGACAGGAAAAATGCAGATCGCCTTTCAGAGCTGAACGAAGCCCAAGGCAAGAACATGCTGGAAAGTGACCTGAACCAGGTATGGCTGGCCATTCACGAAGGTAAGGGGAAAACTGTTTTTGTAGCGGAAGGTTTTCACCAACCCGGGAAGCTCAACGGCACCAATATTGAAGTTTCTGAAAACGGAGAGAGCAATGGTCCCGATGCAGTGGCCGACCTGGTCGATGAGATCATCACTGCGCAAATCAAGCACGGCGGCGATGTGGTTTTTGCCGATCCCGAAGCGATGAACGGCTTCAAAGGGCTTGCGCTTGTAACGAGATACTGAGGCAACAAAACCTTCAAAAAGCAATACACTGAGGCAATCAGGCAATGGGGAGTTTCAAATCAGAATTCCCCATCGTCCATGCCTTCTCCTCTACCTTTTTTGCCCTCGCCGGGTTTCTCCTTGTATCCGCCAAAGCGGTAAGTAAATGAGATGGTGGCAATCTGCGTTTCCCAGTCAAAAGTTCGGTTCTGAACAAACATTTCTTCTTGGGTGTCGATGATAAACCTTCGGGTATTGAAAACATCAGAAACATTGAGGCTCACTGTTCCCTTTCCCTTTAAGACTTCTTTTCTAAAGCCGACATTGACGCCGTACAAAGGCCTGATTTCTCCTTGCGGACGAATGATGGGACCTCGGTAGTTGCCCGTAATCTGCATGGTACCGAAGTCTCCGAGCTTCATGTTAGACAGCAGACTCAAAGTCCAGCTGTAATTGCTTCTTCTGAAAGATCTGTCATCGACGGTTCCGACCACTTCGGCGAAGAAAAAATTTCCCGTCAGGGTGGCATCAAACCAATTCCCCGCCTCTACCTGATTGATTACTTCCAGGCCGGTTGAATACTCGTTATTGAGGTTTTCGCGCGTCATGAGCGTATTGTTGCCGTCCTGCACCAGGATGCGGGTAATCATGTCGGTGGTGCGGCGGTGAAATACAGTAGCTGTCATGAAATAATTCTTCCACGACTTTGCCTGTCCTATTTCATAGCTATCTGTGTAAGATGGCTGCAGGTTGGGGTTGCCAATACGCTGGTTCAACGGATCCTGAATGTTCAGCAAGGGTGCAAGCCCCCAAAGTCCAGGGCGGTTGATTCGACGGCTGTAATTTACTATAAAATCGCTGTTTTCGCCTGTGGCGTAGGTAACGTAGACGCTTGGAAAAAAGTCGAGGTACTCATTTTCGTAGTTCCGATCAGAGTTCTGATCGTACAGTAGGTCGATGGTTTGCTCTGCTCGCAGGCCTGCCTGATACCCGAAGTTGTTCCACTCCCCGCGGAGAATAAAATAAGCCCCGTGAATTTGTCGATCGAGTTGAGCCTCGTTGCTCACTTCCATGTTGCGGGTGAACGAAGATGTCTCAAAATCGAAAACATCAAAAGTCTGCGGTCGCAGCTCAGTAGAAACAGTCGATTTCCAGCCAACCTCCAAACGATAGCCATCGACAAAGTACTTTTCGAAGTCAGCCTGGGCCTGTAACATATGATTTTCCCGAGGTCGCGCATAATTTTCACGTGAGCGAACAGAAGACATGGCGTCATCGCCGAAGGTTGTAAATTGGTTGAACACTTCCAGCCTGTCGCGGTCATCATAAGCGTATGATGCACTCGCGGTGAGCTTGGTACCTGCGGTGTCAAACTCGTGGGTAAAGTTGAGCCCCGTCTCGTAGTTCTGAGAGAAATTGGTTTCAAAAATATTTCTGAAAATCGTGCTGTCGCGAAATCCGGCGGCATTGGACAGTGCTTGATTGTAATCGCGGTTGCGAATGCGGTTGTCTACGCTTCCACGGCCGTAAAATCCGATATTGGTATTATCCGAAAAATTGTGGTCGGCACCGATCCTCACGATGTGGCTCCGTCGGGTGGTCAGGGTGTGGTAATCCTGCTCCAGAAAGCGCGAAGCATCTGAACCAAAGTTTTCACGGGTCGTCTCGTTGTTGCCGAACCGTTCATTGTAATTGAAAGCATAGGAGGCGTAGTAGTTTGTTTTTCCCGCACCGAAATTGACATTCACGCCGGGGTTGTACTTGTGCCGGGTACCTACCGACATGTTGGCCTGTCCGTTGAATCCTGTTTTTGTGTCTTTCTTCAGGATAATATTTATGATACCACCCGCACCCGCTGCATCGTACCGCGCCGAAGGGTTGGTGATGAGTTCAATATCCTTCACGCTGTTGGCGGGAAACTGAGCAAGAATAGACTCTGCATCATCGGCACTTAGGTTGGTGGGCCGACCATTAATGTAGATAAGAACTTCGCCGCTTCCGCGCATTCTAATGCCCCCCTCTTCGTCGATCTGAATCGACGGTAAAGTTTCAAGCACGTCTATCGCAGTTCCTCCTTCGGCTACGATGCTGTTCTCAACGTTGAAAACACGTTTGTCAATATCTGATTTAAAGGTTGACTTCAATGCCTGTACCTCAAACTCATCGAGCATTTCAGCATCGGGTTCAATTCGCAGAGACCTGAGGTTATTCACTTTCCCATTCTCCACCTCGATGGATTTAAAAAACCTGCGGTAGCCCACAAAAGAAATACGGACCAAATAATTTCCCGCCGCAATGGATGTTTCAAAATTTCCGTCTATGCCAGTGGTGGCACCCCCGGCCATTGAAGAGTCCTGAGGATTCAATAAAGTGACATTGGTAAAGGGCATCGGTTCTCCCGACTCACTATCTACTACACTCCCTTTTATGCCTGACTGTCCGGAAGCAGCTAAGCTTATAAAAAAAAGCATAAAGAGTGCTGATGTACAGCGAATACAACCTTTTAAATGAAACAAGAAAGCGGATTTATGAAAATGAAGAGGGCAAAGTTCTTAATACAGTACAGAGATTCAAAGCTATTCACATGAATTGGCTAAGAAGGAATTGTCAACTCACAATAACATGGCAAAAACACAGCTCACCATGGATTGTTCCGAATTTTCATCTTTTATCTGTTACGCCCGTTCCGATTCACGGTCCGCAAATTGCACGCAGATTCCTTCAGCGGTATTCACTATATTCGGCATAGCATTCGAAGAAAATTTCGCAGCATTGAAACAGCCCACTTCAACCACCTTCCGCATCTATCTCTTGATTTGCCTGGTGTGTGGCCTACTTACGGTCGCAAACCCTGCAGAGGGTCAAGTCAGGCGAACGCTGACGGGAAAGGTAATAGATGCATCCAATGATCGGCCCCTGTCCCGGGCAAAAGTGAGGTCAGCAAAATACTCGCAACGAACCGATGCCTACGGTTGGTTTACCCTTGACATCGTGCGTGGAGAGCGGCTCATCGTTACCGCCGCAGGCTATCAGGACAGGCGTATCGACTACGCTGATTACAGATATGTTGACTCCCTGAAAATATATATTTCGCCAAGTGCGGGTCGGGGATTAAATACGCATGTAGCTCCAAAGGCCGAAAACGTATATCAAAAAGACTTCGAGAATGTACTGGACTACGCGTTTCTGGGTGATACCCTCGTGGTGTTGGCACATATGGATTACAAGCCAAGAACGGCGCGTGCAGATGAGGCCTACCTGCGAAACACCATAAACTTTAACCTGTACGGTAAGGATTTCAAGCGCATTACCCTACCCGATTATGTCAGGGGAATCTACCACGACCCCCTTGATGGGCTGTGGGTGATGGGCAACGGGTACGTGCTGGAGGTTCAACGAAAACGGGACGATATTCACGTAGTGAGAGCCGATCAGGAAAAATTCAGAAGTGAAGTGCTCCCCATGAAGGCTGTCCTGCCGGGAAGTGTGTTTTACTCGGAGATGATGCCATTGATCCCGCATGTCACTTACAAAGTGTTTCTTGAATCGAAAAACAGGCTGTATCCCGTGCGATATATCCGAAACGAGCAATACTTTAAAGATGCACCGGGAGACTTCCGCGTACTCGAACCATGGGAACTCGAAGAAGCCAGGAAACTCGAAAAAGAGCACAAAATTGATGAGGTTTTCTTTGCGCCGTACCTTCGCACCAAGGTAGATAAGGTGGCCTATGATAATGTTGTTACCCACGCATTTGATGTAGATGGAAAGCTCGTGATTTACGACGTTTTCAATGGATGGATTTACCACCACGACAACCTCGGTCAACCCGTGGATTCCATGCACATGTACCACCACAAATTTGATGGCGAAAAATACCTTGGTATGTTACAGGATCGCTACACAGGAAAGTGCTATTCCTTGCACAGCCGAGGCGGGTCTGCTTTCATCAGGCATATAAAGGCTGCAACGGGAGGCGCCGGAACTCCGATTAAGTTGAGAAACAGCTTTCCCGAGAATGTACGTGTCTACAACGGCTACGTGTACTACACTTACCGCGAGCCCAATACCAAGGAATTCAGGAAACTCATGAGAGAGAAGCTGCCGTAGAAACGAGCAGGCGGGGTTAAATTCTCCTCACCTTATTTAGTGATCGATATTCTTCATTTTAATGCACACAACCAAGGCGGTATTTCTATTTTTGCACTGTTTTATAACCAAAACGCATGTTATGAGAAAACTACTATTTCTACTCGCGCTATCTACCATGGGATTTCAATCGCATGCACAGGAAAGCACTTTCAACGCCAATGACCTGGTGTTCAATGCAGGAATCGGATTTGGGACCTCCCTCTACAGCGGGCGCTTTTACTCTTCAGTCCTCCCCCCCGTTTCACTTTCGGGCGAATACGGCGTTCAGGAAGATTTTATTGTTGAAGACCTCACCCTCGGTGTGGGTGGCTATTTGGGTTTCGCAAGCTCTGAGTACCGCACCAGGTTCGGCAATAACGAATACGGATGGCGCTATAATTACACAGTGATAGGCCTGCGTGGTGCACTGCACTACCCCCTTGTTGACAAGCTGGACACTTATGGCGGCGTCATGCTGGGATACAATATATTTTCATCCAAATCCTTCGGCAGTGCACCAACGGATTTCTCCCCCGCGAGCGGCGGTTTGGGATTGAGCATGTACTTGGGTGGCCGCTACTACTTCTCCGACAACCTCGCCGGGATGGCTGAAAT
Source organism: Flavobacteriales bacterium (assembly GCA_020200995.1). Classification (GTDB taxonomy): domain Bacteria; phylum Bacteroidota; class Bacteroidia; order Flavobacteriales_D; family Cryomorphaceae; genus T3Sed10-241. Next base: position 10,973 of record JAIVHQ010000004.1, on the reverse strand, counting down.
AGGGTGGGGAGTTGCCTACCTGAACCTCGGTGTGGCGTTCAAAATCGGCGGAAGCGGGTCGGGAAGTGTTGTAAACTGATTATTCTGAGCGAGACTCAGAAACATTTCGGCTAAGCGCTTTCGAGCAAATCCTTGGCATTGGCCAACGCCGCATCGGTGGTCTTGGCACCGCTCAACATTTGCGCTATTTCGCGGATGCGGTTGGATTCATCGAGTCGAGCAATGTCAGTGAAAGTCCTGCCATTCTTGATCTCCTTGAATACTTTATAGTGCGCACTGCCCTTTGCGGCAATTTGTGGCAAATGTGTAATGCAAATCACCTGCAGTCCGTCGGCCATGGTGCGCATAATCGCCCCCATGCTGTCGGCCACCTCGCCTGAGACCCCTGTATCGATTTCGTCAAAAACGATGGTGGTCCGCAGACCGCTGCGGGCCGTGATGTATTTTACGGCGAGCATCAACCGCGACAACTCACCACCGGAGGCTACTTCTTTGAGGGGAGCAGGTTTTCGGCCGGCATTGGCACTGAATAAGAATTCGACGCGGTCCATCCCGAGCGGCCCCGGCTTCTCAAGCGGTGATATAATTGTTTCGAGCTGTGCATCGGGCATGTTGAGGCCCTTCAGAACAGCGACAATTTCTTTGTTGAGGCCCGCCTTTGATGCTTGTCGCTTTTTTCGCAAAGCGCTTCCTGCTTTACCTGTCTCCTCAAGGGCCGCCTTGCGAAGTGCTTTTAATTCATCCAGCCGGTCGTCAAGATTATCAGCTTCCGCAACCGACTTGCGCAGTTCATTCCGCAGAGCGATCAATGCGGCTACTCCATCGGCTCCGTGCTTTTGTCCCAGGCGATACAGGGTGCTCTGCACATCTTCAAGGACTGAAAGTCGTTTCGGGTCAGCTTCGATTTTTCCCAAAAGGGCATCGGCCTCAGCGGCGATATCGTCAATTTCGATTTCGGCTGACTTGAGGCGTTCGCTTAGCTCTTCGTAAGTCTTGGCGTATTTCGACAATTGCGAAAGCGATTCCAAAGCCTGCTGAAGGGCCGTGCGAACGGGCGCATCACCATCGGTGAGCGCGTAGAGCGCTTTACTTAGCCCCCCTGCGATTTCGTCGGCATTGCCCAGCATGTTGAGCTCCTCTTCCAGGGCCTCCTCATCAACGTCGTCCAGCCTGGCGGCTTCCAATTCTTCAAGCTGGAAGCGCATAAACTCCAGGTTGTTTTGAGCTGCTCGCCCCTCCTCTTCAGCAGTGCGAAGAGCTTTCTCAGCTTTGTCAAAGTTCGTGTAAGCCACCTTGTACTTCTCCATCAAGTCGGCTGTGCCAGCATATTTGTCTAAAATACCGAGCTGATACAGCGGATCGTTGATCTGAAGCGTCTGGTGCTGGGAATGCAAATCAATTAGCTTAAGCCCAAATGACTTCAAAACTTTGAGGTTCACCGGCGTGTCGTTCACAAAAGCCCGGCTTTTGCCCGTGGCTATGATTTCTCTCCTGATTACGGTCGGGTGCTCGAAATCTAAATCAAATTTTTCAAACAGCGGTTCGAAACCCAGGCCCTGAATATCAAAATTGCCTTCGACCACGCATTTCGATTTGCCCTCCTGTACAGCACTGATGTCAGCGCGGTCTCCCAGAAGCAGCGACATGGCTCCGAGCACAATAGACTTACCACTGCCCGTTTCGCCGGTTAGGATATTGAACTTTCCGTCAAAGTTGATATCGAGATGCTCGATAAGGGCGTAATGCTTTATTGAGAGGTGTTGCAGCATGACGCAAAGTTGCGAATTAGGACGGTATAAAACGAGGAATGTTCTATTTTCCCTTTTGCATTTTCTCGTACTTCCCAAGGTTTCCCGGATCGACTTTCGAGATGACTTCAAAAAGCTGGTTGCGCTCGGGCGGATCGGCCTGTGAGAATATATTTACAATCTCGTCGCTCTTGGCGAGAAAAAAAGCCTGGGTGCTATACGCCAAAGGCTTTACCTTGTGTACCTTGTCCATTTTCACAAGTGCCCTCATGCAAGCGGTGCGGCCTTTGGGCATCTTCTCACTCATCAGGTCCATCCCGAGGCGGTGGTATTCGTAAAGGCAATCGCGCATGGGCTCAAAGGTGCGGTGCATGATGTCTTCCGCCAACCAGTACCGGTTCTTATCGCCTTCAAAAGCTTTCCAGCCCTCGGCATTTGAAGTTGATGCGGCCTGCACGATGCGCTGTGCCTGTTGATAGTAAGGTGTGCCGCCGCGAAGCGAATAAGTGTCGTAATCGTAGCCGATAATTAAATACGCGTAAAATGCCAAAACGTGTAGAAGGTTGTGCTGAAAATTATCGGGATTGAATACATACTGCGTATTGGGAACATATTCAAACTGAAAGTTTTTATCCTGTATATTCAGCACAGGGCTGTAATAGTCGGTATTAAAGATGGGCCTTCCGGAAATGATCTGAAGCGTACCGGTGTACCTGTTTGACGAAGCCGAGGCAGAAGGATCTATGTTGATTACGATGCTGCACCTTATGCGCTCTTCAATGGTAAACTGATCCTTGGTCCATTTTCGGTTGTTCATGAACTCGAAAATCATTTGCTCCAGGCTTTCAAAAATGGCGGGGTTCACACCCTGCACCTGCTGCGACATGATCTCCACGGAGCAGTTGAGCTCCTGGGCTTTCACAAACGGGCTTCCAATCAACCCGAATATCAACAAGATAAAAATTCGCTTCATAGTAATTCTGTCAGGATGTGATCCAAAATATCTCCTGCTGTTTCTTCCTTAGACTTCAACCCCAAAACCATCTTTTTATTGTGCCCGATCAGGGTCACCTTATTGGTATCGTGGCCGAACCCCGCCCCTTCATCCTGCAAAGAATTGAGGACAATCAGGTCGCAGTTCTTGGCTTCGAGTTTTCCGCGTGCATTGGCTTCGGCGTTTTCTGTTTCGAGTGCAAACCCCACAAGCACCTGCCCGTCGCGTTTCATTCCGCCAAGTGTTTTTAATATGTCTTTGGTGGGCTCCAGGTCGATTTGAAGGACTGCATCCTTCTTTTTCATCTTCGTTTCGGCCGGTGCCGAAGGTCGGTAATCGGCTACAGCTGCTGAGAGCAACGCTATGTCCGCCTTTTCGAATCGCGGCAGGGTGGCATCGAACATTTCAGCAGCGCTTGTCACATTTATGCGTTCTACTCCCCGAGGTGTATCTCGGCTTACAGGGCCCGCAATCAGGGTTACCTCCGCTCCTGCTTTCGCAAAAACAGCGGCGAGCGCAAAGCCCATTTTGCCCGAGCTGTGATTGCCGATAAACCGCACGGGATCGATGGCTTCGTAAGTAGGGCCGGCGGTGATCAGCACGCGTTTCCCCCGCAAGGGTGCTTTTTCGGCAAAATAGTTTTCCAGAAAGCCGGCGATGTGCTCCGGTTCAGCCATGCGGCCCGTGCCCGACAGTCCACTTGCCAATTCGCCACTCTCAGCGGGAATCTGGATGTTGCCGCGCTTCTCGAGAAGTTCGATGTTTTCGGTATTGGCGGGGTGTGCGTGCATATCCAGGTCCATGGCCGGGGCAAAAAACACCGGGCAGGGAGCGCTCAAGTAGGTAGTCAGTAACAGATTATCAGCCTCACCACGGGCCATTTTGGCAAGGGTGTGGGCCGAAGCAGGCGCGATAAGCATGAGGTCGGCACCATTGCCCAGGTCCACATGGTTGTTCCACACGCCGCGCTCCTCATCAGCCACCAGTTCCGACAGTGCAGGGCGCTTACTGAGAGTGGCCAACGTGAGGGGTGTGACAAAACGAAGCGCCGATGGTGTCAGAATTACCTGCACCTCGGCGCCTTTTTTAATGAATTCCCTAACGATGAACGCCGATTTATAGGCCGCTATGCTACCGCAAATGCCCAGTAATATGCGTTTGCCTTCGAGCATGCCCATCGCCTGCGGGTTGATTACTTTTCAGCTGAATCATTCTGCTCTTCCTCTACCCGTCGAAAGTAGATATTGTCTTCGAGCATTTCCTGCACTGCCATGGCGTGCGGCTTTGGCAAGCGCTCGTAAAACTTAGAAATTTCGATTTGCTCGCGGTTTTCAAACACTTCTTCGAGGTTATCAGAGGTGGTAGCAAACTCTTGCAGTTTGAGGCTCAGTTCTTCTTTTAGTTCTGAACTCACCTGATTGGCCCTTTTAGAAATAATCACGATCGACTCGTAAAGATTCCCCGTTTGTTCTTCCAGATCTTTTACATTCCTGGTAATGGTGGTGCGGGCGGCATTGCTGTTTTTGAAGTTCATTCTTCTTCTTTTGATTAAAATTTCATTTTGTCGAGCTCGCGAAGCGCGCTGTCGTAATAACTTTCGGCCTGTTTGATATACTTGCCGGAGGAACCGTATTCGTCTACAAATTTATGATAAGATTCGATGGTAGCCGCATAACGCTCTTCTTTCTTTGAGTCAATGCTGTTTGCGGCAAGGAGGTACGAACTTTTCACTATTAGAAACTCAATCTCTTCGCGGTGCGGGCTCTCGGGAAACTCCTTCAGCAGGTTTTTCAGTGAAAGGGTGGCCGACTTGTACTCTTCCATCTGGTAGTACAGTTTGGCATTCTCGTAAGCTTTGAGCTCGAGCTTCGACCTCAATTCAGAGATCATCGCATTGGTGCTGTCCTTGAGCTCGGTTTGAGGAAAACGGTTGAGAAACAACTGAAACTCTTCGATGGCCTGATTGGTTTCCTGCTGATCGAGGCTGTGGGTTGGAGAATTCAGGTAGCTGCAATAGGCGCTCTTGTACAATGCCTCCTCAGCCTTGGGGCTTTTGGGATAAGTCTTTGCGTAATTCTTGTAATAGTAACCTGCGAAGTAGTGATCTTTGAGATTGAAGTGGCAATTTGCGATGTAATAATGGACTATCTCACTTCGACTCGTTCCGCGAAAAAGGGTTCCCAGCTCGTCAAACAGAGACAGAGCCTTGCTGTACTCTTCTTCGTCATAGTACTCAATGGCTTTTTTATATTTCATCTCCACATCACTGCTCTTAAGTATTTTGGCATACTCAGAACAGGAAGAAATGAAAAACACAAGAAAGATAGCCGTAAATGACCGCATCGCCTTTAAAAACATCGCGCAAATGTAATACTATTAAGTCAATCGATGAAAGTTTACACCTCCTCCAACGCAAAAATGATCCTGTATATTTCCCGATATTTTGCCGTGACCCCGGGAAACTGTACTTTTGCGCCTTAAATTAAGTGACGACCACTGTACTATGCAAGACATTTTTGATAAGATTAAGAACAACCGCGGCCCTCTCGGCAGATATGCCAAAGAGTCACACGGATACTTTTCTTTTCCCAAGCTGGAAGGAGATATCGACCGCAAGATGACCTTTCGCGGCAAGGAAGTACTCGTATGGAGTGTAAACAACTACCTCGGGCTGGCCAACCACCCCGAAGTGAGAAAGGTTGACGCCGAGGCCGCCGCCAGGTGGGGTATGGCCTACCCCATGGGCGCCCGAATGATGTCGGGACAAACCTCAAAGCACGAAGAGCTCGAAAAGAACCTGGCCGAATTCATGGACAAGGAAGACGCCTTCCTGCTCAATTACGGCTATCAGGGATGCCAGTCGGCCATTGAAGCCCTTGTAGACCGGAACGATGTGATCGTTTACGATTCAGAGTCGCACGCGTGTATGGTAGATGGTGTACGCCTCCACCAGGGCAAGCGCTTTGTGTTTAAGCACAACGACATGGAGAGCTTTCACAAGCAGCTGGAGCACGCCAAGAAGTTTACCGAAAACACGGGGGGAGGAATCCTCGTGGTTACTGAGGGAGTATTCGGAATGGCCGGCGACCAGGGAAAACTCAAGGAGATCGTAGCATTGAAAGACGCCTACAAGTTTCGCCTTTTTGTAGATGATGCCCACGGTTTTGGCACTATTGGAAAGGACGGCCGTGGTGCCGGTTTTGCCCAGGGATGTCAGGATGCGATCGACGTGTACTTCGGCACCTTTGCAAAGGCAATGGCCACCATCGGTGCCTTCGTGGCGGGCGATGAGCAGGTCATAGAGTTTTTGCGCTACAACATGCGCTCGCAGACTTTCGCCAAATCGCTGCCCATGCCCATCGTCGAAGGTGCCATCAAGCGCCTCGATATGATGCGTACACAGCCTGAGCACAAAGCAAACCTCTGGAAAATTGCCGAGGCACTCCAGTCCGGATTGCGCGAAGCGGGATTCGATATCGGAGTGACCAACTCGGTAGTAACGCCCGTTTTTCTGAAAGGAAATCTCGGTGAAGCCACCAACATCACCATGGACCTCCGCGAAAACTTCAGCATCTTTTGCAGCATCGTGGTCTATCCCGTGGTACCAAAAGATGTGATCATGCTCCGCCTCATCCCTACAGCGGTTCACACCCTCGAGGATGTGACGTACACCATCGAAACTTTCAAAAAAATGAAAGTGAAACTCGAAGCGGGTGATTACTTTGCCAATGAAATCGTGAACTGGCGATAGGCGCACAGACAAACATCATTTGAAGGCCGCCCTCTCTGAGAGCGGCCTTTTTTTTTCGAACCCTCAACCGCTGTCAACCCGCGCGAAAAAACTAATTTTGATCCATGACACATGGCATTGCATTACAACCCCTCATCCCCTGCCGAAAAGAGCCCTCGGACAAGGCGGAAATGGTGACACAACTCATCTTCGGAGAATGTTACTCAGTGCTCGAGGCCCGTGCCAAGTGGGTGTTCATCAAAAACGAGACCGACGGCTACGAGTGCTGGATCGACTTCAAGCAACACCATCCCCTTTCGGAAAATGAAAAGAACGAAATCCAAAGCCTCGCCCAAAAACGGTGCGGAGATGCCGTTGGCTTTCTAACCGACGGCGGTGGGCGACGCTTTGCTGTCCCCTGCAGCGCGGTGTTTCCCGGCTATAGTGAGGGATTTGTCAATCTCTGTGGACACAGGTACGAATTTGAAGGCCGCATTGCCCGCAATGACAGCGACAGCGTGATGCGCCATGCCCTTCGCTTGCTCCATGCACCCTACCTCTGGGGCGGAAAATCTGTGTTTGGAATCGATTGCTCGGGGTTGGTGCAGGTGGTATTTGCCTGTGCGGGAATCAACCTGCCGAGAGATGCCTGGCAGCAAGCCGAGCGTGGAGAGACAATCGACTTTATTTCTCTCGCTGAAAAAGGCGACCTGGTGTTTTTCGACAATGAGGAGGGGCGCATCAACCACGTGGGCATCGCCACCGGCGACGGAAACATCATTCACGCCAGCGGCTCAGTGCGCATCGACAAGATCGATCACGAAGGGATTTACAACGAATCGCTGAAAAAGTACACCCACAAAATGCGCATCATCAAGCGGGTGGGTAAAAATTAGCAGGTAAGCACCTTCCGAAAAAGAAAGGAACGACCAGTATTGCCCCCGCTCAGCGATTTCGCTGCTCGCGCGTCAGGGTAAGATTTCCCGCCAGGTTGTAGGCCACATCTTCGAAGCTCTGAATTTCGGCTACATAGAAGTACACACCGTCCGGACATGGCTCTCCTGATTGATAGTGGTTACCATCCCACCACCTGCCAACGCTGTCGGACTCATACACCAGCCTCCCCCAGCGGTTGTACACCGAGATCCTGAAATACAATGGTTGCGCAATAGAAATCACCCACAGGTCATTGCGCCCGTCACCGTTTGGAGTGAAAATATTGGGGATGGTCACAGCACAATCCACCAGCTCCACATTGATGATATCACTGGTGATGCAACCATTAAAATCGACCACGGTAAGGGTGAAATCTCCTGACTGCTCAGGGGTAAACAATGAATCGGATGATCCATCCTGCCAGGTGTATTCAGCAAAAATGGTGTCGGCCCCGAGTGTAAACAGAGACTGCTCGCACACCGCTGTATCGGCCGGAAGCTCCACGGCGCGGGTTTCGATCAGGTCCACGAAAACCTCTGCAGTATCCTTTCGGCAACCGTCGAGCTCGGGAATCACCTCAAAAAGCCCTCCGCTCGCTGTGCTTTGCGCAAAAACAGAAACCTCGGCCCCGGTAAATTGCGCTCCGTCCTCGCGCACCCATAAGTACACGGCTCCCTCCTCGGGGTTCAAAACACTGAGGGTAAAAGAAGTGCCGGTGCAAACGGGTGCATCTGTAGCAGGAATCGGGCTCTCGGGCAGCGGTTTTGGTGCAATTTCGATTTCGCCGACAGGGCCGATGCACCATTCCGTCGATAAAACGGCGTAAAGCACCGTATCCGAAACGAATGGAGCAATGAGCACTTCTGAGCCTCCCGGCACTGCAGGCCCTTCTTCTCCTGCGAGCCAGTCGAGGGTGAAATCTGAAGCAACTGAAATGGTGATGGAATCGCCAAAACAAGTCGGATCAAACTCAAAAACAGGGGCGCCGGGAACTGTTTCAAATTCCACTGTCACAATATTTGAAAGTACATCGCAACCGAAGCTATCGACCGCTGCGGCCTGGTAATTTCCACCGGCAAAAACCCAAATCAGGCTATCGGTCACGTCACCGCCGTTCCACACATAGTCAGACATGCCCGGGGTGGCGGCGATCAGGATGCTGTCGCCCATACAGGTATTCTCACCCCCCACCTGCTCGGCAAAAAACTCAGTGGTGTTGAGCCCGACGGAAATGGTGCTTTGTGTGGTGATGCCACAGGACGTCACTTCCACGGTATAGTCACCGGGTTCAGCTATGGTCTGGCTCGGATCATTTCCCGAAAGGGGCGGAAGCCAGGTGATGTCGCTGCCCGCAGTCGATACCACCGTGATGGTCACAGAATCGCCTTCGCAAATGGCCGCCGTGGATGCGCTCAGGAAGGGGCTGGCATACTCCGCAACCTGAAGTGTGTTGGAAACCAGACCGCAACCGGGATAGAACTGGACTTCCACAAAGTACTCTCCTGACTCCTGCACGTAGAGGGCCGAATCTTGCCCTGCAAACCCCGAAGGCCCCAACCAGGTGATATCCCCCAAGGCATCCGTGGTAAGCAATACGCTATCGCCCGGACAAATTACCGCTTCAGCGGGCTCCGAGAAAATCTGGGGTGTGACGAGGGATTGAATCGTCAATGACGCGGAAGCGGACGCCGAGCAACCGAATTCATTGGTCTCGGATACTTCGACGATGTAGTTTCCCGGCCCCGTGGTCCCGATGCTATCGCCCGATATAAAGCCCTGACTTAAAGTGCCTAAAGCGAAAGTTTCAGAGTCAGTAATGATCTCAAGCCATACCGTATCGCCCTGGCAAAGTGCGGCGGGCCCTGTAAGCGATACCGATACGTCGGGTATGTCGAGCAGGGTGACGTAAATTGAGTCGGTGGCCTGGTATATTTGCTCGTCTTCACTGCAGGGGTCTTCATCCAGTTCAAACTCAACGGTGATCGTCACCCACCCTTCTTCATTTATTTGGATAACGCCGGGGTTTTGGCCACTTTGAAATGTACCCGCGCCCCCGACTGTCCACTGCCAGGTGTAAGGCGATGATGGAATATTCTCATTCTCAATAGCGTCAATCGTAATTACGGTCATGGCTCCCGTACCACATAGCGCCAGGGTGTCTGTTTCTACAGGGAAATTCAAAATCGGCACCACAGGCTCCGGGACGGGATCGTAGACCACGATAAACAGAAAATTCTGTGACTGACACCCGAACTCGTTCTCCACCTGATAAACGTAAGCCCCTCCTTCAGTGGCGGTGATGGTGGTTTGATCGGCATCATCAGGGTTCAAATTGTTGCCCGACCATGTTCCGGAAAATTCAGATTCAGCCGTGAGG
>JAIVHQ010000004.1:0-1093 GCA_020200995.1 Flavobacteriales bacterium | reverse complement strand
TAAACACAGTTGAAGTGGAAACAGCGCCTGTATTCACACCCTGACTGTCGGTGATAATGGGCTGCGGCGGGGTGGGCAGCAAGGTGACATCCACGGTAGCCGAAGATGAGTAGCATCCGTCTGCACTGCTGAAGGTCGCCGTGAGGGGGCCGGAGCCCGAGGGCGTGGTTGTAATGCCCGAGGTGCCATTCGACCAGGTCACCTCGTAGCTGTAACCTGGCGCAGTACTGCTGAAGGCGCCCGAAGGGAGGTAATTGAAACCACTGACTGTGACCCCGGGACAGCCTGAAATTTCCTCAATGCACTCCTGAGGCTGAGAAAGACTGCCCGGAATGATACAAGATTCGGGAATGGAAAGGTCGCAACCGGACATATCGGTACGGTTGTAAAAATCGAGGGGCTCCCGCTCCGGGTCGATTGCTTTCAGCAAAAAGCCATCATCCGAAGCGCTGCCCGAAACGATTGAATGTTCTCCATAAGCCGGGTCGCCGCAATAGCTGAGCCCGGCATTGGGACTGTTATTAATGATTTCTAAGCCGTTTCCGCTCAAAGAGTTGCGAATCGGAACCAAAAAACTTCCTTCAAAAGTACCCGAGATGACCTCAAGGTTGTCGGGAAGTATGTGCACTCCCGAAGCTGACATGGCCTGCTTCGAGCCTACCTGTCGGGCGCGGAGAAACTGACCATTGGCATTGAAGCGAATGACGAAGACATCGCGAAATCCCATGTTATTAAAAAGACCCTCTCCGTACTCTTCGCTGAGTTCATCAAAAGTGCAGGAGAACCAGCCCGCGATGACCAGTTGCCCGCTGTGAAAAGAGATGCCCCGCGACGATACCTGGCTGCTGCTGCCACGGCTGCTCCCCCACACAAAATTGCCGTTTCCGTTCAATCGCGCTGCAAAAGCCGCATTGTCGTACCCCGTGTTAATCACCGGACTTCCCGGCGCATTTACAAATGTGATCGACTGACCGCAGTCGCCGGTGATGAATACATCACTGCCATTGGAGTCAATACCATAGGCCACACTCTGGGCGCTGCCCCCTGCAAAGCGCATCCACTCTTCATCGCCTGCTGCGCTGTATTTCACAAC
>JAIVHQ010000273.1:5540-11110 GCA_020200995.1 Flavobacteriales bacterium | reverse complement strand
ATCCTGGGGCTGGAGAAGGTCCCAAGGGTTGGGCTGTTCGCCCATTAAAGTGGCACGCGAGCTGGGTTCAGAACGTCGTGAGACAGTTCGGTCTCTATCTGTAGTGGGCGTTAGAAATTTGAGAGGACCTGCCTCTAGTACGAGAGGACCGGGGCGGACACACCTCTAGTGTACCTGTTGTGGCGCCAGCTGCATCGCAGGGTAGCTATGTGTGGATGAGATAAGCGCTGAAAGCATCTAAGCGCGAAACTCACCTCAAGATGAGATTTCTTTTAAGGGTCGTTAAAGACGATGACGTTGATAGGTTGCAGGTGTAAAGGCAGTAATGTCAAAGCCGAGCAATACTAATTACCCATAGACTTTGATTTCTACCATAACCAATACGTCAATTCTTATTGATTGATGCATAAAAGCACTAAACGCTTTAGGTGACTATTGCGATGAGGTCCACCTCTTACCATTCCGAACAGAGAAGTTAAGCTCATCAGCGCAGATGGTACTGGTTCTTCCGGGAGAGTATGTCGTCGCCAATCTTAAAAGCCCCCAACATCAAAATGTTGGGGGTTTTTTTATACCCCTTTGCCCGTATGTCGTCCCGCCATCCGCGGGATTCCTGCTTTTATCCAATCCGGTTCGCCTGCCGGCTTCCGTATTGGCGAAAGCAGATAATCGCCAATCTTAAAAGCCCCCAACATTTTGATGTTGGGGGTTTTTTTATGCCTCCTTGCGCGTATGTCGTCCCGCCTTCCGCGGGATTCCTGCTTTCAGATAACTATGTTCACCTGTTTGCTCAGTATGATCCGAATTTAGGCAGGCAACATACAGTACTTTTTTTGACCCGTATTCCCTGTTTTTTGCGTTTGCTTCTTCGAGGATTGGCTATATTTAAGGAGGCCGTGATATTATACCGAGCCAATTAACTTACAAAGAGCAAATAATGCCGCTACTGCTGCTGAGAAGCCTTTGCCACATTATATTTGACATGAAAATATGCTGACCACAAAACCACTTGAATGCCGGCGAAGCCTGCCAGCATTTTTCTTCTCTTCGCTGTTTCTGCTCTGTTGCCACAGCTCATTTGCACAGCCCATCAAGATTCATTGCGATATGGGAATCCAATATTCCCATTTTCATGGTACCGAGCTTATCGGAGTCTCAGACGGTCGGCCCGGGGCCAGCATCAGATTTGGCGCGGCTTATCAGTTTGGAAAGAATGATCAATTTGCCTTCGGTGCGGAAATTGGGGGCCAGGTCCGCCGCATGAAGCGCTCTATTGATGACTACTATTTCATAAATAGATTCTTTACACTCGAAACCCCTGTTTTTCTCAGAATTGCTCTGAATGATCAGTGGTCTGCAGAAGCAGGGATGGCATTGCTGTTCACCATCCCCGATCAAAGTGAATTGCGGGGCACTGAATCGACTACGCGAATTATGTTGGGCAACGGTTTTAAAGGATTTGACGTGGCTCCTTATATCGGGGGTTCGTATCAGTTTTCTGAACATTTGAGTGCAGGAGGCAGGGCCCGCTTTGGTACATTGCCAATGGTGGAGTACCAAACTGTAGGTGATTTCGGCTCTATAAGTCCCGTGAAGAAAGACCTTTATTCTACCTCTTTCGAAATTTTCCTTCGCATTTCAACCTTTTGATATGAAGAACCCAAAGCATATTTTGTTTTTTGTAACGCTCGCCATGTTCTTTTTTATCGCCGGCTGCAATGAGCGTTTTTCTGCGGATCTTTTTGATCCGAGACTCCCTGAGTATTCTGAAAGTGGGAGAAACCATGCAGGTGCATATATCAATGGCGAACCGTGGCGCTCATATCCACGGGTTAGCGTATTGTCGAGCAATGATGATCCATACTTCCGGTTCGATAGTGTTTCCGATGCTTATGAGATGATTTTCCCACAAGGCAACCTGATCAATGAGTCAGGAAATTCAGGAGCCGTGATTGATTTGCGATTTGTTTTCTCCGCAGAAAGTGTGGCACCCATCATTGATGGGACGGCTGAATATCCCCTGGTGATTCAACTTGACGGGGAGGAGGCGCATGCAAAACTTAGACGTCCTGGAACAAAATCGTTTCGTTCCGAATTTCAGATTTAAGCACATGATCGAAATCTGTCCTAAATTAGGTAGCGCATATCCGGGATTATAGCCATTGCAACTTCTACCTGAAAGGAAAGCGGCAACAGCAATGCTGCCATGCTGGCCCACACAATTAAGTCTTCTGCTTCTTCTTCTTCGCAGCAGGAAACAACACATTGTTGAGGATGAGGCGATATCCCGGGCTGTTCGGATGCAGGTTTAAATCGGTCGGGGGATCTCCCACGCGGTGCTGATAGTCTTCCGGATCGTGGCCGCCGTAAAAAGTCCATTGCCCTTCACCCAGCGTGCCGTGAATGTATTTTACTGTTCCGTGGGCCTTGCTTTCCCCGAGAATCAGTGCATCGCTCTTGATGTATTGCTTTTTGAAATTGGTGGTTTGACCCATAAACCCCTTCACCACCTTGCGGTGGCTTTGTGTGAGCATGGTGGGTACAATGTCCCACTTTGCGGAAAAGTCAAAAAGGGTGAAGAAATCTTGTGTTTGAGGAACCTTGCTGTGGATGTCCGTGCCATCGATGGTTGAAAATTCATACACCAGGGGATCCCGCTCCAGATAAAAATCTTTAAATGCTAAGGTCTCATTGAAGTCCAGCTTTGATTGTGAAGCGGGATCTGCCGGGTCGCCGTCGTACATACTCTCGGCAATATCCGTTTGGTGCGCTGCCAATGCGATGTCGTATGAATCGGTGCCGGAGCACATGGTGAATACAAAGCCGCCTCCGGCCGTGTATTCTTTGATCCGATGGGCCACCGCCAACTTGAGTTTCGAGACCTTGTCGAATCCTAAAGAGCCCGCCAATGCTTCCATTTCGCGTACCTGCTCCTGGTACCAATTCGCATTCTTATAGCTGCGGTAAAATTTTCCGTACTGCCCCGTAAAATCCTCGTGGTGAAGGTGGAGCCAATCGTATTTCGGCAGCTCGAGATTGATGATTTCCGTGTCGTACACCACGTCGTAAGGTATTTCGGCGTAGGTCATCACCAAAGTCACGGCGTCGTCCCAAGGCATGTTAGACTTTGGAGAGTATACGGCCACTTTCGGCGCTTTCTCCAACTTTACGACTTCCATGTTCACTTCAGGGTCGCCGATTTCCCGAAGGATGGACGCCGCCTGCACATCGGCCACAATGCTGTAAGACACGCCCCTGATCCGGCATTCCTCTTCTATGGCCTTGTATTGATCGATCATAAAACTGCCGCCGCGGTAGTTGAGCAGCCACTGCACCTCAATGTCGTTGTCGAGCACCCAGTAGGCAATGCCGTAAGCTTTCAGGTGATTTTTCTGATCTTCGTCCATGTAGATCAGAATTTTGGCTGCATTTGCCGAAAAGGCGAGCACAAAAAATGCGGCCACCGTGGCAGCCAGGCGCAAGCCAACCCTAAAAGGGTGCGTCATCGTCATTGTCTTTGGTGAAAAAGTCGTCATCGTCGTTGTCGTTCATTCGCGATTGCATCGTGATGGTCTTGATGGGGTCTTCATTGCCGCCTCCATCTCCGAAACCGCCGAAGTCTGTTTCAAGGTTCCCGAATTTAGCGAATTCTTTCTCAAACTTCAAACTTACAGTCTCCAAGGCACCGTTTCTGTGCTTGGCAATGATGATCTGACCCACGCCTGCAAGCGAATTTCCGTCTTCGTCTTCGTGGAGGTCGTAATATTCGGGGCGGTAGATAAAAGACACAATGTCCGCATCCTGCTCGATGGCACCGGATTCCCTGAGGTCGGAGAGCATGGGGCGCTTGTCGCCTCCGCGCGTCTCAACTGCCCTGCTCAACTGCGAAAGGGCCAGGATCGGGATGTTCAACTCCTTTGCAATCGTCTTGATAGAACGCGAGATCATACTGATTTCTTGCTCTCGGTTGCCATTTTTATTGTCGCTTCCGCCGGTCATCAGCTGGATATAGTCGATGATGATGCAGGAGATGTTGTGCTTCGACTTCAGTCGTCGCGCCTTGGCCCGCAGTTCGAATATGGAAAGTGAGGGCGTATCGTCAATGTAGATCGGCGCTTTGGCCAGTTTCTTAATCCGCGTGTGGAGCTGCGTAAATTCGTGGTCTTCCAGGTTTCCCTTTCTGAGCTTTTCGGCTTTGATGCCCGTTTCGCCCGAGATGAGTCGGTTTACCAGCTGCACGGAGGCCATCTCCAGTGAAAATATAGCGACCGGGATGTTGAAATCGACCGCAATGTTGCGTGCCATGGATAGTACGAAAGCCGTTTTACCCATACCGGGCCTTGCGGCAATCACGACCATGTCTGAGTTTTGCCAACCCGAAGTGACCCGGTCCAAAGCGTGAAACCCGGTCGGGACTCCGCTCACGCCGTCCGTGTTTTTCTTGGCGGCCTCGATGTTTTCAATGGCTATTTTGATCACATCGCTCATCGTGTCGTATTCCTTGCGAATATTGCCTTGGGCCACGGTGAATAGTTCCTGCTCAGACCTGTCGAGCAACTCAAACACGTCGGTGCTCTCCTCGTAAGCCTCAGTGATGGTCTGGGAGGAGATGCGAATCAGCTCACGCAAAATGTGCTTTTGCGAAATAATCCGCGCGTGAAATTGGATGTTGGCCGAACTCGCTACACGGTTGGTGAGGTAGCTGATGTAGTAGGCCCCGCCCACCACATCGAGCTCGCCCTGACTTCTCAGTTCTGCCGTTACTGTGAGAATATCCACGGGTTCCGAGCGTTGAAAAATGGTCTGGATGGCGGCAAAAATCTTTTGGTGCGCATCCTTATAAAAGGACTCTGCCTTCAAAATATCAATAACTTCGTTCAATGCTTCGCGTTCCAGCATCAGTGCACCGAGCACGGCCTCTTCTAAATCGATGGCCTGAGGGGGGATTTTCCCGAGTTCGTTGTTCTGTAATGGTGCGGCAGAACGCGCTGCACGCCTTTTATCGGCCATCTTTTGAGAAGAGTCATTCATGATTCAAAGATACGACTACCGAACCGCCTTGTGAAGAGCGCTGGACTATGAATATGAAAAGTTTTCAAATTGCGTTTTCAACACTTGTGAACTCATTGATGAGGTGGGGGTTGCTTTGTGCCATTTTATTTTCAGCGTTGGCCTGCAACGATGATGAGGACGATGTGGCTTCGCCGCGGGTGTTCATTGATGCACCTACGGAAAATCAAATTGTATTTTCCGTTGATACCTTATTGGTCGAGGCCCGCATCACCCATGATCGGGGCATCACATCTGCCGAGATCGAGCTGGTGGATGAGGACTTTAATCCCGTTGCACCAAAAGCGGTGTACAGCGCATCGGGCACCGACCATCACTTGTCGGAGTTTTATACCCTGAACAAGCCGCTGTTTTCATCGGGGATTTATTACATCGCCGTTCGAGCCAGCGATGGTTCAAAAACGGGGAGTGGTTTCAAGCGTGTACAACTGTCCGCAGTTCCGCGCGTTTTGCAGCGCGTCATGGTGGGCTTGCGTGCCACCAATCTCGTGAGGATCGCA
>JAIVHQ010000273.1:0-5458 GCA_020200995.1 Flavobacteriales bacterium | reverse complement strand
GTTTATTGCCTTGCAACGCGACCCGCGCCTTCGTGCCTTTGACCGACGTGCGGCGCCCGCTGCGGGCTTTCCGTTAAATGATAACCATTTGCCATTGGCAGTTTTTACGGCAAACGACCGCTACTATGTGAATGAAAGTCCCATTTCCCAGCCCAATCAACTGCTCACCGTATATGCGCGCCCCGGCCTATTGCTCAACACTTTTGAGCTGGGAGGCCCCGCCATCGGTGTTTTTGCCCGCAATCCTTTCGAAGTCTTTGTCTGGGAAAATAACCCCGAAGGCCTCAAGCTCCGCCTTATCGATGTGGAAGGACAGCTTGTGTCTGACATCTTTCAGCGCAATGGAGAGGAACTGAGGGCCGTGGCCGAAATCCAAAGCGGTTTTTTTGCTTTCCTCACCGATCAGGCCCTCTTGCGCTACAATTACAACACGGGTGCAACCACTACCGTGAGCAATAATGTTGATGCAGACCGAATGTTTTATGACGACCTTTCACAGCACTATTACCTAGCCTCGGGAAGCACACTCACGCAAATGTCGCAGGGCGGAGACGTGATTTCCGTATCCGAATTTTCTTCGGAGGTGTTTTGGGTGGGCTTTGATTACAACCGGTGATTGGTGTCTGTCAATAAAGTCCTAAATCATTTCTTTGGCACTTCAGGGTCTTGCTATCCGGCTTTATGGTTCGACCACTTGAGTGATTTGAAAGACTCTAATTTGAGTTCATAAATTTAGGCGGGAGTTTGCTCTCAAGTATCTGGTCTTTGGAGTTCGAGATCAAGCCTGCCTGCCGGTAGGCAGGGCATGTGAAAGCCCCAATCCCAGAGTCCCGCCACGGCGGGATGAGGATTTTGGGGCCAAGCATAACGCGGCTCGAAGATCAAGCGGAAGGCATGATATCGGACTCTAAAGACAGAAACTAAGACAGACTCTAATTGGTCACACCCATCGAAGCAAACTTCTTAATACGCTGCTCAATCCGATCATCAGGTGTCATCGCCTTGAGCTTGGGCAGTTCTTTAAGAATAGCCGCTTTCACCAGCTCAAATGTTTTGGCGTGGTCGGTATGTGCTCCGCCAATGGGTTCTTTGATGATGCCGTCGATGAGCTTGTTCTTGAGCATGTCTTTGCCTGTTAGCTTCAGTGCTTCCGCCGCTTCTATTTTGTGATCCCAGTTGCGCCATAGAATGGTCGAGCAATTTTCCGGAGATATCACTGAATACCATGAGTGCTCCAGCATCATTACCTTGTCGCCCACGCCGATGCCGAGTGCTCCGCCGGAGGCACCTTCGCCAATCACAATGCAGATGATGGGTACGCGCAACTTCGCCATTTCGTAGAGGTTGCGGGCAATGGCCTCGCCCTGTCCGCGCTCTTCGGCCTCGAGGCCGGGAAAGGCGCCAGGGGTGTCTATGATGGTCACCACGGGTTTATTGAATTTCTCAGCCATTTTCATCAGGCGCAACGCCTTGCGGTAGCCCTCGGGATTTGGCATTCCGAAATTGCGGTACTGCCGCATCTTGGTATTGATGCCTTTTTGCTGTCCGACAAACATCACTGACTGACCGTCGAGTTTGCCGAATCCGCCCACCATGGCTTTGTCGTCTTTTACCGTGCGGTCCCCGTGGAGTTCCAGAAAGCTGCCCTCGGTGAGGGCGTTGATGTAACTTAGGGTGTAGGGACGCTCCGGGTGGCGCGATACCTGCACCTGCTGCCAGGGGGTGAGGTTTTTGTAAATCTTGGCCCGGGTCTGCTCGATCTTTTTTTCGAGCTCCTTGACCGACTTCGACATATCAACTTCACCTTTTTCATTCAGCTCTTTCGCCTTTTCAAGCTGTTCGAGCAAAACTCCGATCGACTCTTCAAATTCAAGCAGTACAGGCATAATCCGTGTAGGTTTTGAGAGGCGAAAGGTAAGATTTATTTCACAAATCAAGCGGGCAATGCCTGTTCTATCGAGGTAAAAGAGGCATATTTGCACATGCTTCTTTTTCCCAATGCCAAGGTGAATTTCGGCCTTAACGTGTTGCGCAAGCGCGCGGATGGCTATCACGACATCGCCACGGTCATGTTTCCCGTATCGGGGCTCTGCGATGCCCTCGAGTTCGTGCCCGCTCCTGATAGCGAAGGGTTTCACCTCAGCGGCACGGCAGTTCCCGGGCCGGCCGAAGACAATATTTGCCTCAAAGCGGTGGCATTGCTGCGCCGCAATTTTGACATCCCACCGCTCGGCATTTATCTTCACAAGGCGGTGCCCACAGGTGCGGGACTCGGCGGGGGATCAGCGAATGGTGCCTTTATGCTGAAGGGCCTCAACACGGAATTTAAGCTCGGCCTTTCCGACGGCGAGCTCGAGGCAGCAGCAGCTGAACTCGGCTCCGATTGCGCTTTTTTCGTGAAAAACGTGCCTTCCCTTTCAGAGGGCCGGGGAGAGATGCTCACGTCGATCAATCTCGAGCTGAGCGGTATGCATATCGCCCTTGTCCATCCCGGCATCCACATGGCCACGGGACCTGCTTACGCCAAAATAGCACCTTCGGAGGCTTCTGAAAGTCCCGCTAAAACGGTGATGGCTCGGCCTGTTTCCGAATGGAAGGGTTTGCTCAACAACGATTTTGAAGCTTTTGCCTTCGAAACCCATCCCGAAATCAAGCGAATTCGTGACGTGTTTTATACCGCAGGTGCTCAATATGCCGCGATGACGGGAAGCGGATCAGCGGTGTTCGGGATTTTTGACGGCACTCCACCCGCAGATTTGGAAACCTCAATGGCACCGCATTTTTATCACAGCTCTCCGCTCTGATTTATTTCTGGGCGCGCGTGTAGAGCCAAACAGCCACCACCCCGTATATCACATTCGGGATCCACACTGCAATCAGCGGGTTGAGATCGGCGTTGGTGGCGGCTACAGTTGCTACCTTCATCGCAAAAATGTACGAAATAGCAATAACCACACCGAGGGCCAGGTGGGCGCCAATACCGCCTCGGTTCTTTCTGCCTGCTACTGTTACGGCCATGATGGTTAGTATATAAGCTGCAAACGGATACGACGTGCGCTGATGCCGTTCAATTTCGTAATAGACGATCTTGTCCGATCCTTTTTTCTTTTCGTCGGCGATGAAATCCAAAAGCTCATTATACCCCATGGTGGATGCGATGTTCAGCCGGTGCCCAAGGTCGCTCGGCTTCAGGGTGAGCAATGTGTCGATTTTTCGGCCGCGCTCCACAGTTTCAGAGCTGTCGGTGATGTGCCTGATAAAATAGTTGTCGATGTGCCAAACCCCCGATACCGAGTCGTACTTGGCCCGGTCGGCCATCATTTTATAGGTCATTTTTCCTTCTTCATTCCAGTTTTCAAGCGAGAACTTATACCCGATTTCGTTGACCGTGCTAAACGATTCGAAGTAGGCGATCGATGAGTCGTTGATCTGGCGGTGAAGGTGCTTTTCGTTGATTCGAAACTGCTTTTTAATGTATTGCTCTTCGAATGCCAGCCGCGTGCTGTTGGATATGGGGAGTTGATAATGCGTGAAGTACAGCGATATGACCACGAGTATACTCGCCCCGATCATGTAGGGACGCAGCAGCCTTCTGAAGCTTACGCCACTCGCAAAAATGGCGACGATTTCGGTGCGCTGCGCCATCTGCCCCGTAAAGAGAAGTACGCTGAGGAATATAAAAAGCGAGCTGAAGAGGTTGCTGTAGTAGAAAATGAAGTGGACGTAGTAGTCGAAAATGATGGCATTTACCGGGGCTTCGTTTTTAATGAATTTTTCTAACCGCTCCGAAACATCGAATACCACGGCAATCGACATGATCAGAGCGATCATGAAGAAAAATGTGCCGAGGAATTTCCCCAGGATGTATCGGTCGAGAATCTTCATTTTTACAGACGCCGGTCCAGTTTTCTGACCATTGCATTTTTCCAGGTTACAAAGTCGCCCGCCAATATGTGCTTGCGCGCTTCGCGGGTCAACCACAAATAGAACGCCAAATTGTGAATGCTCGCAATCTGCGCCCCGACCATCTCCTTGCTGATGATCAGGTGGCGGAGATAGGCCTTCGTGTAAGCTTTGTCCACAAAGGCGGTACCGTTCTGATCAATGGGGTCAAAACAATCCTGCCACTTGGCATTTCGGATGTTTACGATCCCCTCGCTCGTGAAGAGCATTCCATTTCGCGCGTTTCGCGTGGGCATCACGCAGTCGAACATGTCGATGCCCAAGGCGATGTTTTCCAAAATATTCACTGGCGTACCCACACCCATCAGGTAGCGGGGTTTGTCGACGGGGAGGATCTCGCACACCACTTCCGTCATCCCGTACATGTCTTCGTGGGGCTCACCCACTGAGAGTCCGCCGATGGCGTTGCCCTCGCGGTTGGTCGATGCGATGAACTCGGCCGATTTTTTACGCAGGTCGGGATACACGCTGCCCTGCACGATGGGAAAGAGGGTCTGCTTGTAGCCGTATTTGTCGGGGGTGTTGTCAAATCTTTCGCAGCAGCGCTTCAGCCAGCGGTGGGTCATGTGCAT
This sequence comes from Flavobacteriales bacterium, assembly GCA_020200995.1. GTDB lineage: Bacteria > Bacteroidota > Bacteroidia > Flavobacteriales_D > Cryomorphaceae > T3Sed10-241. Next base: position 923 of record JAIVHQ010000273.1, on the reverse strand, counting down.
GCTCTTTTCGGCGTAGTCGTATTCGCAGGGATAGGGCGTACATTCGTCAAAGGCCATGATAATATCGGCGCCGATGTGGCGCTGAATGTCGATGGCACGCTCGGGTGTGAAAAAGTGCTTGGCCCCGTCCACATGCGAGCGAAAACTCACACCGCTCTCGGTGATTTTTCGGCTTTCCGCCAAAGAGTAAACCTGATAGCCGCCGCTGTCCGTGAGGATGGGGCGATCCCAACCGTTAAATTTGTGCAGTCCGCCGGCCTTGCCGATGATGTCGATGCCCGGCCTGAGGTAGAGGTGGTAGGTATTGCCGAGGATGATGTCGGCATTCACCTCATCGGCCACCTCGTGTATGTGTACGGCCTTCACGGCCCCGGCTGTGCCAACGGGCATGAAGATGGGTGTTTCGATCACGCCGTGGTCGGTCTCTATCCGTCCGGCCCTCGCGCCCGATTCAGAGTCTGTGGTAATCAGTTCAAATTGCAATGGAATGGATGTTGTAAACTTTGTTGAAAAGTCAAGAGCGCGCAAAGATAAGATGAATTGGGACAGAAGGCTGAAATCATAACTTTACCTGTCCTAAGCGTCGGCATGAATCGCGGAGTTTAGCGCTGCATCTTGCAGCTTCGATTGGTGCAGTAACTTTTAAATTGCCCCCGGAATTCCCGCGTGCATTTTAACTTTAGCAGCCTTACATGGAATTAAACGTTGACCCCTACACCGCGGTCTTATTTTGGCAGGTACTTTTTGTCTTGGCCGCTGCCGGACAGTTGTTTTTTCTGCTTTTTATCAGCGGTCGCCTAGCGGTGCACAAGCCTCTTTCAGGTGCTGAGGCGCTGCCCGCAGTGAGTGTGGTGATCGCTGCCCGGAATGAGTACGACAATCTCAGGGTAAACCTCCCGCTGATATTGGATCAGGTCTATCCC
>JAIVHQ010000212.1 GCA_020200995.1 Flavobacteriales bacterium | reverse complement strand
TCAAGCTGAAAAAGCTTGGGATTATGCGCCGTCGCGGGAAGGTATTCACGCTTTTGTTGCCGCGCCGAAAAGGGCGCGGCGAGCCCGGGTGGGGGTGCCTCGATGAAAAAGCCGACAGCCGCTAACGCGTCTGACTGTTTTTTCATGCCCAAAAAATCCTTCAAGCTGAAAAAGCTTGGGATTTTTTGGGCATGAAAAAACCGGTCTATCGACCGGCTTTTTCATCGGGTGGAAGATGGGGTTCGAACCCACGACCTCCTGAACCACAATCAGGCGCTCTAACCAGCTGAGCTACAACCACCATATTAAATGCGGGTGCAAAGATAATGAATCCTTAATTTCCAAACAGAAAGGAGGGTGAAAAAATTATTCTTCAAACCCCTCTCCGGCGGTGATGCGGATCTCCGCATAGAGGATGCGGGCACGTGCCAGAAGGTCAACGTACACATTCTGCGCATCCACCAGTTGTGTTTCTCGGGCATTGATCAAAAATAAGCTGCTCTCACCGTTGAGAAAAAGGGCGCGTTCACCGTCGAGCAACCTGCCGAGGTATTCCACATTTTGGCCCATGTACTCTATTTGATCACGAAGATTTTGATACCGCACGAGTAAAGCGTTGAGATCGGCGGTGAGGGTGGCATCGAGGTTGGTAAATTCCTGGTCTACGACCCTCATCTTGATTTTGGCCATCCCGACCTTTCCCCGGGCTTCGCGCAAAAACAGGGGGTAGTACACTGCAGCACCGAAGGTATAGTTGTTGTCAAAGAAACCTGTGTTCTGAAAAAACTCATCCTGTGCCCTGTTTTCGACGTATTCGGAAAGGAAGTTATAGCGCAACTCTACCTGAGGGCGTAAATATTCTGCTGCCAGCCGCCGCTCAATGTCCAGAAAGTCACTTCGGGTGCGCAACTTTCGAAGCTCAGGATGCTGGTTGTCAATAACCAAAGGAAGACCTTCGGTATAATTCTCGCGCGGCTCCAAGGTCTCCGGTCGAATGCCGGGAGGAATTTCTCTGGCGATCTCGCCATCATCCCAGAGGTAAACTTCAGCGGTATTCAGCGCGGCCACCCAATCGCTCTGTGCGGCTCTTAGGCCGTTGAGTCGATTGAGCACCTGGGTGTAAGCCTCTACGGTATCTATAGCGGGCACATCTCCGAAACGAAAATTCTGCCGCACGGCATCGTAGCGGAAAGTGGCCAGCTCGACGGCTTCACGGGCGATGGCGAGGGCCTCTTCGGCAAACGACCAGCGGTAATAGGCAGTAGTGGCTTCGAAATACAGTCGATTTCGCATCAAAATACGGTCGAGCTCGCCTTGCTCCAATCCCACCTGGGCCTGGCGAAGCGCGGCGCGCCGCTTGTCCATCAGGAGGCCGGCGCCGAGTTGGGCCTTGAGCCCTGCACTCACAAGCCCCGCTCCGGGTGTTGTTTTTTCGGGGTTCAAAAAGTCGCCGCGTGCACTTTCGTACCCACCGTGCAAACTCAGTCCCATCCAGGTTGGCACCTCAATACCTGCATTGAGGTATTCGTAATAGCGGGTTTCCTTGAATTCTTTGGTGTCATAATTTCCGTAAAGGGCCGGGTCGAAACCACCGCGCGAACGCCGCAGGTCTCTTTCGGCAAGCTCCACATTATAGTCGGCAATTCTCGACACGGGATGAAAATCTTCAACCAGTTCGATGTACTTTTCATATGTCAGTGTGGAATCCGCAAAGGCCCGGGCGTAAGCATTCGTCTCGGGAGTTTGCGATTTTGCCGGAAGGCACATTGAACACAGCATGAAGCAGGTGCCAAATACTTTATGTGAGACGGAGCTGTGCATCACTCCGCTATTTCCTTCTTTTTCTCCAGGTTGTGGTAGTAATCGGGCGGGAATCCGTTGAGCTGCCGCCACACTTCATACCACACGGGAACATCCTTAAAAAGCATAATGCCGTCGCTGCCCGAACCGAAGCGCAGGTCTTCGGGCCAGGGGATCTCATCGGGATCGGGCACCACCAGGATGCGGTATTTGCCGTTTGGCGAGATAAAATTGTCGATAGCGATTATTTGCCCTCCAAAGGTTCCGTTGCTCAGCTGGGGCCACCCGGAGAACACAATGGCGGGCCAACCGTCGAAGATGAGGCGCACTGTTGTTCCTTTGCGAAGCAGGGGGAAATCGACCGGCTCGATGAACATTTCGGCGGCCAAATCGTAGTTGGCGGGCATGATGCTGACGATGCGCGTTCCCGCGGGTATGTTTTCACCGATACCTTCAGAAATGGCCTGCGTGACGTATCCGGGTTGGGGAGCAGTGATGTAATAGTTACCGATACGCATCTCAATATTCGAAAGTTGGTTTTCAAGCCCGGTCACGCCGGCTTCGGTTTCAAAATATGCACTTCGTGCTGAATTTTGCTCAGACCGTGCCTTCCCGAGTTTTTCGGCAAAATCGTTTTCCACACCGCTGAGCTCAATCACCGCGTTGAAATACTCATTGCGCGATGCGAGAAGACGGTTTTCCACGCTCACGAGGCGGGCTTGTGTTTGCTGCAGGGTGAGCTGCCGCGTCTCCAGGTCGGTGAGCGATTTTAGACCCTGCTTGTAGAGTTCTTTCATCCGTTCGTTTCGCTCCATTGCAATATCGAAATTCACTTTGGCAGCCACCACTTCCATGCTGTCGGAAATTACGCGGAAGCGCGTTTGCCTCAAGGTATTCTCAGCCTGTTCGAGCCGATTTTGCTTATTGTTAATAAGCGCCTCAATTTGATCTTGCAGGGCCTCGGATTTTTCCCCGTAATTATCCATGGCACCTGAACGCGCCACGATTTGCTTCTTGGTGCGCTCGATCAATGCCGGGTCGAAGTAGGCATCTTGTATTTCTGTGATGCGCAGAATGGTGTCGCCTTTTTTCACAAACTCACCTTCGCGCACATACCATTGATCGATGCGCCCGGGAATGACGTTTTGCACGGTTTGAGGGCGCTGACCGGGATAGAGGGTGGTGACTTTGCCGGGAGCGCGCACGTTTTGTGTCCAGGGCACAAAAAGAAGTGCGATAAATATACCGAGACCGATGAACAGGCTCCGCAATCGCCTTTTCGGATTGCTGCGGTCCTGTACTTTCTGAAGACTATCGTAATCGTTCAGGTAATCAGCATGCTCAACGTGGTTATCTGAAAGATTTAGCATAGCCCTCTGATTTAAATTCTTCAAAATTACCGTCAAAAACCACTTTTCCGCGTTCCAAATAAATGATGCGTTCCATGCGTCTTATAAACTCAATATCGCGCGTGGATACAAAAGCTGTCCACTGTCGTTTCAAAATAAAATCTGTCAGTCGGTCTTGCTCGTCGGCGGTAAGGAAATCGGATTCAATTTCCAAAAGCAGGAGTTTGGGATCGCCCAATATGGCGCGTGCGAGTACGATCTTTTTAATCAGGGTGCGCGGCAGCTTCATTCCTCCTGTAAGCAGGGCAGTGTCCAGGCCCTTGTCGAGTTTGTTCATGCCTTCTTCGGCTCCGATTAGCCGGAGGATATCCACAATCATTTCGTCGGGAATCTCCTTCCTGCCGAGGGTCAGGTTCTCGCGGAGGGTGCCTGAGAAAATGGTCTCTTGCCAGATGTTGTCGCCGATATCGGATCGCAGGGCATCGTGGCGCAAGGTTGCGAGACTGATATCGTTGTAAGTGATTCGCCCTGTGTAATTGTCATAAAGTCCTACGAGCAGCTGCAGAAAAGTGCTTTTACCCGAACCTTCAACACCTACCAGCGCGACTTTTTGGGCGGAAGGGATGTGTAAGGTTATGTTGGAAACTGCAGGTCGGTCGGCATCGGGATATTGATAATTCATGTCCTCGATATCCAATTGAAAGCCTTGTACACTTTTTATCTCACGTGCTTGTTTATCGCGATTTCCCTCTAGGGGCAGGTCGGTAATCATCCCGAGCTTATCGAGTGATGTGAGGGTGTCGTAAACTGTTGCCAGCCCCGTGATCAGCCTTTCAACAGAGTTCATGATGGTGATGATCACAATCTCGGCAGCCACGAATTGTCCGAGACTGATTTGGTTGTCGATCAGCAGCAGGCTCCCTATGATGAGGAGGACTACAACTGTTATAACTTTGAAAACCACCATTATGGTGTATTGCGAAATCAACACACCGAAATGAAGCCTGCGGAAGTGGAGCCAACTCGACACCAACTTATCTATTTTGAAGAGTGGAAGGTTGGTAATCCCGGCAAGCTTAAAAGTCCCCATGGTTCGGCCCAGCTCCTCGAGCCATTCGGCCACCTTGTATTTATTGGTCGATTCGCGAAGTGAACTGTCGATGCCCAGAGGCCCTGTGTATTTGAACAAAACATAGAGCACAACAGCCACCACCAGTGAGAAAAACAAGAAGTAGGGATGATATACCGAAATAAGTACCAGACCGAAAAATACCTGAAGTACGGCGGTAGGGTAGTCGATCAACAATTTTGACACGCCTTTTTGAAGGGTGACGGTATCAAAAAACTGGTTGATAAATTCCGGTGCGTACCGATTTTGCAACGATTCGTGCTTAATTTTTGGGATTCTCACTGCAAGTTCGAACGACGATTTGGCGAAAATCCGTTGTTCGAGGCGCTCAACCAATTTCATCTGCACGATGTAAATAACTCCTGAAAGCGTGAGGCCAATGGTAATCACAATAATGAGTACCACCCATGAAGCTGATACACGTCCCGCCAAAGTAAAGTTGACAATGGCCTGAATACCCAAAGGCAAAATAAGACCAATAGCCCCGTAAAGGGCTGCATAGAAAAGAATCAGGTAAAGCAATTGCCGCTCGTTGTCCAAAAAGCGGCCCAGCCTCCTCACCGGTCTCTTGGTATCGTATTTGGTTTCGGGCATTACCGAATGGTGTTAAAAATGAGGGTTTCAAAAAATTTGTACCGTGACGCCTCACTTTCGCCTGCATCGCTCAGAGAGGGCAAGTGTGCAGCAAAATAGATTTGATCGAGGTGAGCGCCGAGAAAAAGTGACGCCAAAGAACTGGGGTGCGGATACGACGGGGCCACCTCAGATATCAGCCCGCTGAGCAGGCGGCATACGCTTTTGTGCTGGGCAAAGAGTCCCACGCGGTTCTCTGCATCTACTTCTTTGGTAAGGAATGACTTGGACGATTCCGCCACCATCACCCTGAGCAGTTGAGCTCGATCAAAGGGGTCGCTTTCCAGGGCTTCTCCGCTGCGCGTCACGATTTGAACTGCCCTCCGCAGTCCATCCTCCGGCGTCTCCAAATTTGCCGTGCCGAAAGCCAACTCGTACTCGAGGCACGCCCAGTACCATTCTACATAGTAAAGCAGAAGCTTGTGCTTGTTTTCAAAATACCGGTACAATGCACTCTCCGTAGTTCCGATAGCAGCGGCAAGTTTGCGAAAAGTGAAGCACTCCATCCCTAAAGCGTCGATCATTTCGATGCCGTGGGCCAATATTTTGCGTCCTAGCTCTGAGGACTCCGGATTCTTGAGGTACACTTTATTGCTGACCTCTATTCGAACATGCTGAAGTTGATGCGGCATGAAAACTTGCTCTTATTTTGCGATTAATACACGCAAACATACGGGTATTATATGATGTTTTGATAATAAAGATGCATTATTCTATTATGTTAACGGTATTTAAGATTTGAACGACTTCGATCAAAATCATCGTAATTTTGCACCATGGCACTACAAGAGGTATCATTAAAAGTGGGCGGGATGACCTGCAACAACTGCGCGGCGGGGATCAGTAAATCTTTGCAGAAGTCGGGTTTCAAGGATGCCGACGCAAGTTTCATAGACGGTGAAGTGACTTTTACACTGCTCGAGGGGCGCAATCAGCAGGAGGCCGTCGACAATATTCAAAGCCTCGGTTATGAAGTAAAAGAAAGCGGGGCGAAGGATGATTCGGGTGTGTCGCGCATCGAAAAGAAGTTCCTGACAGCGCTCATTTTCACCATCCCGCTTTTCATGCACATGTTCGTCCCCGACCATTGGTGGCTGAATGAGCCACTGGTGCAAATCGGGCTTTGCCTTCCTGTGTATGCCATCGGTTTTGTGCATTTCGGCAAGTCGGCATGGGGATCTGTCAAGGCGGGCCTCGCCAACATGGACGTTTTGATCTTTATGGGGTCAACCTCGGCATTTCTTTACAGCCTCGTGGGCACTTTTATTCATTGGGGCACGCCTGAAGTGCACGACTATATGTTTTTCGAAACCGCCGCCACTATCATCACCCTGGTGCTGCTTGGGAATGTATTGGAGCACCGATCCGTGCAGCAAACCACGCGCAACCTTGGCGAGCTAACCAAAATGCAAGCTGAGGCTGTGGCGCGCATTGTGATGCGGGTTGGGCAGAAGGAAAAGATTTTTGAAACAACACCCGGCAACGTAAAAGTCGGGGATGAACTGCAGGTCAATGAAGGCGATCAGGTTCCGGTGGACGGGCGGGTGATCAGCGGCACGGCAGTGACCGATGAGGCTGCCGTGACCGGCGAAAGCGAAGCCGTGCAGAAAATCGAAGGAGCTGAGGTCTTTTCCGGAACAGTACTCCTTTCGGGAAATATCAGGGTCGAAGCCTTGCGGCCCGCCAAAGACTCCACGCTTCAAAAGATCATAGAGCTGGTCAAAAGAGCCCGCCGCGATCAGCCCGACATTCAAGTCCTAGGCGACAAGGTGAGCGGGATTTTTGTGCCGGTGGTACTGGTGATTTCAGCGGTCACCTTCGGGGTGTGGTATTGGCTGCTCGACATTGGACTCACCATCGCGCTGATGAACGCCGTGGCCGTGCTCGTCATCTCCTGCCCTTGCGCCATGGGGCTTGCCACGCCCACTGCCGTGGTGGCCGGTGTGGGGCGGGCTGCGAAAAACGGCATCCTCATCAAAGGCGGGAGCACCCTCGAGCGGTTTGCACAGGCCAAGACCATTATCTTCGACAAGACGGGCACCCTCACCACAGGAAAATTTGCCGTGAGGTACACCTTCAACGAAATCGGCCCGCGAGCCGACGCCCTGATCAAATCGATCGAATCGCACAGCTCCCACCCCATCGCTACCTCACTCACCGCTCATTTTGCGGAAGCGGAACCCGAACCCCTCACCGACGTGCGCGAAGTGAAAGGCCGCGGCATGGAGGCCCAAACAGCCACCGGCGAAACCATCTTTTTCGGAAAGGATGAAACCTCCGAAGCAGACCTCATCCTGACCATCGACAACAGGAAAGCGGCGGCACTCGCCATTGAAGACGACCTAAAGCCGGGCGCCAAAGAAATGGTCGACCTCTACAAAGCGGAAGGTTTCAAAACCGTGATCCTCTCCGGCGACCGAAAGGAAAAAGTACTCGCCACCGCAGCCCTGCTCGGCACCGACGAAGCGCACTTCGGCATGCGGCCCGAGCAGAAACTCGCTTTTATCGAAGAGGCAGCTGCCAGATCGACCGTGGTAATGGTCGGGGACGGCATCAACGATGGCCCGGCGTTGAGCCGCGCGCAAGTCGGCATTTCGCCGGGGGGCGCTTCGGCGCTCGCCGTCGACTCGGCCAGGGTGGTGCTCATGGGCAGCAACGAGATGGTATCGTTGGGCCGCTCATTCAAGCTTTCTAAGCACACCTACCTTACCATCAAGCAAAACCTGTTTTGGGCTTTTGCCTACAACCTCGTTGCCATTCCCATCGCAGCGGCCGGCCTGCTCAACCCCATGGTGGCCGCTCTGGCCATGGCTTTTTCGGATGTGATCGTGATCGGTAATTCGCTGAGGTTAAAAGTGAAAAAGCTCTCATAGGTCAGAAATTCGTGCGTTTTTCGGCAGTTTACGTAATAATTTTTTATTTTTGTCGTAAACAATGAAGCCATGCAATCAAAAGTCACCTTAAGTTTTGACAAGCAAATCATTGAAGAGGCCAAGGTATACGCCGAGTCTCAGAACATGAGTTTGTCGCGCCTTACGGAGTACTTACTGCGTCAGGTCATGCAGCAGCACCAGCACAAAGTGGAAGAGTACCCCATTGCCGATTGGGTGGCTGAGGTAGCCGAAGGGCAGGCTGAATACATCACCAAGCCGAAGACGCGCAGCGCAGTCAGGAAAGATTTTTACGAAGGCAAGAAGTGAAGCTCTTTATCGATGCCAATGTACTGGTGTGCGTGCTCAACAAAGAGTTGCCCCGCTTCCCGGATGCGGCAAGGGTATTGAGCCTCGCGCATCAGAAGATTGGAAAAAAGCAATCGCAGCAAATATTTCTTTTCACCACGCCCCTCTGTCTGGCCATTGCGTTTTATTTCGCTTCGAAAAAGCATGGTGAAGCCGTTGCAAAAAAGAAAATCGACCTTTTGGTCCCACACATGGGCATCGCCGTCATTGATGAAAATTCGGTTCGCAAAGCGATGAACGACAAACGGGTGGTAGACGTGGAAGATGGCTTTCAGTATTACGCCGCACTCAAAGCGGGCTGCGACCGCATCATTACCTACAACGTACCCGATTTTTACTTTTCGGAAATACCCGTGATGCAGCCGGAGGAGTTGTTGTATGTGTTGAAGGAATTGTGAAATGATACGGGGATCGCAGGGCGTCGGATGGGTTGGTTTTTTGAAATCAATTCATCCGGGAGGGTCCCCAATACAAACCGGGCGCCTCATAGTCGATCACTGAAGTGGCATCGCTTTTTGCTCCCTGAAGAATCGAGTCTACAGGCAAAGTATGCACTCCATCGCGTAAATTCTCTTAATTTTGAATGACTCCTTTGCCTTCAATCATGGAACAAGACATTCGCTGGAAACAAAGATTCGAACACTTCGGGAACGCCTTAAATCAGCTCGGAAAAGCAGTGAACGAGGTAAAAAATCCGACTGATCTCGAGAAAGAAGGCACCATTCAGCGGTTTGAATTCACACACGAATTGGCGTGGAAAGTAATGAAAGACTATCTGGAATATGAGGGCATCATGGGATCAAGGTCAGCCACCCGCGAAGCGTTTAACAAGGGCCTGATTACCGATGGTCAGGTTTGGATGGATATGATAGAGAGTCGAAACGGAACAGTACACACCTACCTTGCAGAAGTGCTCGAAAGAGAATACACTCAGATTACCCTGCACTACTATCCCCTTTTTGAAAGTTTTCGCACCAAAATGAAATCGCTTTGACAGACTTTGGACTAAATGACCATACACTGAAGGGCCTTCGCAGTGTTTTTGAAAGCTATCCCGAAATAGAGGAAGTGGTGGTGTACGGGTCTCGGGCCAAAGGCAATTACCGAGAAGGAAGCGATATCGATCTCTGCATGAAAGGCGCATCACTCAACCGCGACATTTGCGGACGTGTCTGGATGGACATTGATGCCCTGAACACACCCTACCTCATCGATTTGTCCGTGCATCACCTCCTTCAATCTGAATCGCTGTCGGAGCATATTAGAAGGGTTGGAAAAACGCTGTACCGAAAAGGTGAAGTCGATGTACAGCCTATCGGGCGATGAAAATGCGCCTTTCCAAAATCGAAATTCCAACACTGCAAATTCACCCCTACCGTACCACCAATTTTTTCACAGCACTTTCTTCCTCCGCTTTATAGCGAAGCAGGTACATGCCTTTTGGCAAATGCGCAACTGAGAGCTCGGTGCGATCGCCGAGGGCGTTGCCGCGGAGTACCACATTGCCCAAAAGGTCATACAAGGTGTAGGTGCCGGGTGTGGCATCCCGACTTTGAATGGTTACGTTCACCGTGGCGGGGTTGGGGAATAATTCGAAGTCGGTACGCTCGGTGTCGGTCACATTTACCGAAAGGGTATCGATCGGACAAAACGCGGTGTACTCCTCTTCGGGAGTCAGGTAGTTGAGTTCGTCGTCCTTGGTTTGGCAGATGATCCCCGAAAGGGCATTGTCAATGATAAAGGGAACCGGCCCCACCCCTTCGATAAACTCGATGGCGCCGCCCTGAAGTCTCACCACCTTTAGGCCCTCAGAGTCGGTGTAAACTTCGGTGACAGAAATCCCCTGAAACGTTTGACCTTCTTCCAAATCCATATTGCACGACAGGGTGATCTCGGGGTCACCACCGGCGGTGTATGTGCCAATGTAAAACAGGGAAGCGTCCGCTGATTCGCGAAGCCAAAATTCCTCGTTGCTCAATTCGAAAATCATGGAGGGCGGTGGCTCCTCTTCGGGGTCGAAAGAGGCTGCATATGACCAGCGCGCATATCGACGGTAGCTGTTTTCGGCAAAGAGGGTATCGCCGAGGTAGGCCAGGCTGTCGATGCTGCCGCCCTCTTCGGTAAAAATGCTGTTTTTCAAATTCCAGCGGGTGGTCTCCTCTCCGAAGAAGGATTGGTACTGCCCGAAGCCCGCCGTGGCGAAGGCAATGGAAAATGTGATGTATAAGAAGGCGGTTTTCACGGGCATCCGGTTTTAATGATGGGTGAAACAAAGTTACGCGAATACCCGAACGGGCGCAATACCAAAGATATATTAATCCGTCTTAACAAACTTCCCGACCGACTGCTGCCCTGAGCGGGTGGTAATGTTGATTAATATGTACGAGTGGCTGTTGGGCAGTTTCAAAAGAATTATCGGTCAAAGCCCTTTGAAGCAATTCTATGACCCGTCTCCAATTGTTACAGCAGCAAAAATCGGGAATACAGGAATCTAACGCCGGACTCATCCGCGGCTGAAAAATCGAAAAAACGATCAGACCTTTGACGGGCCGGCCACTTTAGCTTGCTTTTTCGACGATCTGGTGAAACCGTGCGTCGACTGGCCCGCAAATCCTGTGGGGAAGCTTTCCACACCGGGAAATCCCAACTTGATCTCTCCGTCGTCAGGATTCGGTATCGACGCCGTTCCGAACAGGTAATCCCAAAGACTCAGTGATATACCGTAATTGATGCCGTGCTTTGTGCCTTCGGGCAAATGGTAGACATGGTGCCAAAGGTGCATCACTGGATTGTTAAAAATGTACTTGAGCGGGCCATAGGTCAACTTAATATTGGCGTGGTTGAGGTGACCGATGCTGATGGCCACAAAATGCACGATATAAGCCTGCTCCGGTTCAAAACCGCCGAGCACCATCACCCCGAAGGTCTTGAGGGGTTTGTAAAGGATATTTTCCATCCAGTGGTAGCGCAGGTGGGCGGCAAAGCCCATCTCGGCCACAGAGTGGTGCACCTTGTGAAACTCCCAAAGCACCGGAAAGCGGTGCAGCCCGACGTGGGTGATCCACTGTACAAAGTCGAGTACAATGAAGAAAACCAGCAGCTGAACCACCATGGGCCAGGCAGAAATATCAATCAGAGCAAGCGACTTTTCTGAAATTCCCGCTCCCGCAAAAAAGCGCGTCATCAGCGAATACACCCCGCTGATCGCAATCGCAAAAATGAAGAAGTTGAAGAACATGTAGAAGGTGTCGAGCCAAAAATCCTTGCGAATGATGCGTTGATTCTTGCGCCAGGGAAAGGCGATTTCCAGGCCCCACACCACAAGTGAAATGGCAATTAAGCCCCAAAAATAATTGGTGTACCAAGGCACCTGAAAGGTGATGGAGTTCCAGGTCCAATCGAGGGTACCCATTACAGACTGCAAAAATGTTTCAATATATCCGTTCATGTTAAGTGTGTTTGTTCAAAGTATCATTTAGTGTACCGGCGTTGTGAAAATAGCTCCACTCAATCCAGGAGCCATCATAATTATACACGTTTTCGTAACCGAGCAGTTCAGTGAGCACGAACCAAGTGTAGGCAGAGCGCACGCCGCTGTGGCAATATAAAAGCACAGTATCTTCCGGTGAGGCCAAAGGGGCATACATCGCAGTAAGTTCTTCGAGGGTCCTTGTGCGGAGTTGATCATTCATGTTTATACAATGGCTGTAGCAAAAATTAATTGCCCCAGGGATGTGTCCCGCCTCAAAGGCGCCGGCCTTAAATTCTTTTCCTGAAAACTCAACTTCAGATCGACAGTCTATCAGGCGCGTGTTTGGATTTACTCGCCACTGCTCGAAGGTTTCATAATCTACGTTCATATCGGTCCTCTCGTCTAAGTTGAACTTAAACACTTCGGGAACGCTTTCTGTTTCGCCGGGCTCCAATATGTTTCCCCATGACTGCAAGCCCCCGTTTAGCAATTGAAGGCGATCATGTCCATAGCGCCTGAGAAGCCAAAGTACGCGGCCGGCTTCAACGCCGCCTCGGTCATCGTAGAGCACAATGTTGTGCGAAGATGTAATACCTTTGGCGCTCAGTTTTTTGGCAACTTCGTTTCTGCTCAGCACTAAGCCGCTGTAGGCCGTATCAGTGCGTTCCAGATCGGTTCTCCAAAAATTAACCGCACCGGGCAGATGGCCCTTGAGATATTCTGCCCGCGGGCGCACATCGATGATGGCCGGTGGCTCCGCTGTTTCCATCATTTGCTGCAAGGCTTCTACCTCAATTAGCGGACCTTGCTGCAGTGAACTATCACCGGGCCGGCTGCACGCCGAAATTAAAATCGCCGTGAGGAAGAGGTAAGTATTAGTTCTTAAGCTCATACCAATCGTTTGCTTTTATTGCCAGGTTGCGGCGGCGACCCTGTGCTTCAGGGGCATAATTTTCAGAAAGATAGGCCACAATCTTATCGTGATTATTGCCGAGGTCCCAGAGGTTTTGCTTCTCTTGCATCCATTCTATAATGGAATTCCATCCCTCCTTGCTGAGGCGAGTATTGCGGATTACGTCGGCGCTGTGGCATGCCAGGCAATTGCCCAGCACCAGTTCCAGATGTGTCCCGGCCTTGAGTCCGGAAGGCACGTGTATTCCGTCTTTCACTTCAGCCATAAAATCGGGTACCGGCTCTTCCTTTTCAACCGCCAAAGCGCGCTGTGCATTGCCTCCCTCATTTTTGTCGGTAAAGGCAATCGCGGCTGATAGCACGGTCATCAATACCATGAGCACTATAAAATTACGGCTTTGCTTGTCTTCTCGCATGACTTATTCCACTTTGATGGCTATTCGGTGGGTAGCGTTGTTCAGGTATCCGCGCGGATTCCAACCGGGCACCACCATGGGTTGACTTACGCCGTGAATGTCGGTGGCCTTTACCCATACTTCATAGTAGCCCTTTTCGGGAAATGAGATTTGCGCGCGCCAATGCTGCCACGCAAGCCTGTTTACGGGGGCATCGAGGGAAGCTTTCTTCCAGGTCTGTCCGTAGTCGGTACTGATTTCGACCTCGCCTACCTCTTGATCGCCCGCCCAGGCATGGCCGCGTAGATTAATGGACTGCCCTGTCTTTACTAGAGCACCGGTTTTGGGGAAGGTGATGATGCTTTTTACGGGCATCGATTCGATAATCACCATGTCTTCATCGGCCACCTGATCGCCAGGTTCTACAGGTGTTTTGGGCACGCGGTAAGAAGGCGATTCCATTTTGGGCCCGTCGTGCACGCGATCGCGAACAGCGATGCGATTCACCCATTTTCCGGAAACGGAAGCCGGCCAACCTCCGACAACCAGGCGCAGCGGATGGCCTTCGATGGCAGGTATGTCCTCTCCGTTTAGGGCAAATGCGAGCAGGGTCTCATCTTCTAATGCCTTGTCGATAGGCACGCCGCGCGAGATGACGATTTTTTTTGGATCGCCGCTGAGGTGGCGGTCGGTGGCGTAGTAGCCGATGTAGGTCGCATTATCGGCGATGCCCACGTCTGCAAGCACGTCTTTCAGGCGCACTCCCGTCCAGGAGCCACAGCTCACACCTCCGAAGCCCCACTGATTTCCCGAGGCAGGGGGGTTGAGCTCGCCGCGGCCGTTGCCTCCGCACTCCAATACAAGGCTGTAGGTGTGGTGCTTGAATTTAGTTTTAAGCTCTTTAAGGGTGTAGGTCTTGGGATTGGGGACAGCCTCACCGTCGATGGTCAGGGTCCAGGTATCGGCGTTGAGTTCGGCGGGTAGTAGGCCGTTGTTTCGTACGAACATTTTGTCGATCGGTGTCACCTTATCATCGAGCAGGTGTGCGGGAGTCTCCATATTCCATGGCTGCTTGTTGTGCACAATCATTTCGGGGTGCTTCCAATCAAGGGGACTTTCATCGGGCGACTGCTGAGCCGATAGGTTTTGGCCGCCTGGCGTCCATGAAAACAAAATCAGAACTGCAATAAACAGTGTGCTAAAATGTCTTGGTTTTGGAACGCAGTTGATTCGTGATTCGAAAACTGCACGGGGGCGATGACCTGATGTGGGTTGAGCTTTCATGGCTTTGCGTTGAAGTAATTCCTCAGCCTCTCACGAAAGATGAAGCTGCGAATCATACACAAATATAGGCCATGCAACCAATGCTCAGGGTGACCGAAGTTACACGGCGAAATGACTCACGCACCCACAATGAAAAAGTAAAGATGAAAAACAGATTGTAATGACCTGTCGCACAAGTTTCAATCCACCACTTCGTCCTTTTTCAGGAAGTAGCCGTAGAGGGCTTCCAGCGTGGTTTCGCTCTTGCGCACATCTTTCACCACGGCTCCCTGTTCGATGACCACAATGCGGTCGCACACATCATACACGTGGTTGAGGTCGTGGCTGCTGATCAGGAAAGTGCGGTTTTCGCCGTGAAGGCGCACCAAGTCCTTGATCCGAATTTGTGTGGAGGGATCGAGGTTGGCAAAGGGTTCGTCCCAGATCACCAATTCAGGATTTCCGATCAGGGTGCCGATGAGTCCGGCTTTTTTCTGGTTTCCCTTCGAAAGCTCGCGCAGCAATTTTTTAGAGCCCAGCACCTCTCCGTTCGATACGTCTTCGAACTGCGCGGTAAAGGCGTCTGTGTCATTTGCCGAAAGGCCGTGAAGGCTGCCGATAAATTGGAAATACTCGTCGGGGCGGAGGAATTCGATCAGAAATCCCTCATCGAGGTAAGGCGCGGTGTACTGCTTCCATCCTTCGTGCTTCGAAACGTCCTCGCCCTTGAGTGTGGCGGTGCCCGAAGTGGGTTTTACCAGATCGAGCACAAGGCTAAACAGGGTGGTTTTGCCTGCGCCATTGTTGCCCACCACACCGACGATTTCGCCAACTTCTACCCTGAGTTCGGGAATATTGAGCACTTCCGTATCGCCAAAAGATTTGCGAAGGTTGGTCACTTGGAGCATGGGAGCAGTATCGGTCATAGTTTCAATTTTTCCTGGGTTATTTGTCGCGCATCACCGCTCCGAGTCTGTAGCGGTTTCCCGCAAAAACGGAGGCGATCAGGGCCATGATTTTTTTGTGAAGCAGCAGCAATGCGATACCAAATCCCGCGATAAATGCCGCTCCGAGGGCGTCACCGCTGATCAGCTTTCCGGCAACGAATAGCAAAATGGGCACTGCGACAATTGGAATAATGATCACATAGTGCATCACTCCGAATCCACTCATGCTAAAGGCACTGCCTTCGTCGGGATCTACACGAAGCGAGCTCACTGCGGCGAGCCACAGGTACACCATGGCCGAAACGGTGGCGTTGATCAGAAGCATCACCGTTGACGCGAAGAAAAGGCCGGGAACGAAAAAACAATAGGGGAGCGATATGAGGTAAGTGAGTACACAAAACAAGGCCAGCACATAGTACTTGGCGAGGAATACCTGCTCGATCGACCGAGCCCGTGTGAGCAGAAAATCAAAGTGGAGGCTGTTCCACGAAAGGGCGAGCTGACCGTGGTTGAGGGTGGCGATCCCGGTGAGCAGGAATGCCACGAGCAGAAGCACAGGAAATGCTGCATCGCTCAAATCCGAAAGATGGACCAGCGGCAGCGCCAGGAAAATGATGCTCGTCACAAAGTACTGCCGCGCCCGCTTGCTGCGGAGGATGAGGCGCACTTCGAGGTCGACCAGTTGGCCCACGGTGCCGTACTTTCCGAAAATACCGAACCCCGCGTTGAAACGAAACTTGCGGTCAAATTCGCGGATAGATTCTTCGCCGAGCGATTTGGCAAGGTGGTCGCGCAAATAGAGAAATACCAAAAACGGCATAAGTAAGAATGCGGGCCACAAAACAGGCGTTTGCAGCACGCTGAGCACTGCGGCGCCGATGGGCCCGGCGAGGCCTGCCCTTCCGGTAAATTCCAACCAAAGGATGAGTACTGCAGCGGCAAGAATGGCGAAGGCGGTAATTTTCTGAGTGCGCACGGCCACCATCGCAAAAGCGAGGTAGTTGCTGAGCAGTGTGGCGCCCGCTACAAAAATGAAGTAGCCCGCGGTCACCGTTGTGCTGCCGGCCTCGCTCACCAAGGAGAAGTACATCGGCACGGCCAAAAACCAGGGCATCACACTCCACACACTTAAGAAAGAGCGGAGTAGCATGGTATTGGCGATGGCTTTTCGCGGAACGGGGAGAACGAGGTAAGGCCGCACCCCGGGCACGGGAAATTTCTGGAAAAAATACCGCACCAGCAGCTCGGTGACAAAGTAGAATACCAAAAATCCCAGACCGATAGCGAGGACATTGCCCTCGGGATAGGCTTCGGCAATCAGGCTCCCGCCCACAAGGCCCGCGTGCCCAAGCGCCTTTGAGCGGACAAACTTGAGCCACGCATGTCGAAAAAGGGTGGGGATCATTTTCATGGCAGCGAAAATACCGGAATTCAGAGGTAGACGAAAATAAATTACAGGAGCGGTCGGTTCGGTATTTTTTCGGTGGAAGATCGGTGTTGCCGAGGAGTTGGTGTGGAGCATTGCAAATGCTGCTTAAGGGGTTTGTTTGTCCTGTTCTTTTTCTGGTAATCCGTCGTTTGAGCAGGGCTATTACAGCTCTTCACTGATCCTCAGCCCGAGGCTGAGGCGCGTCCCGATAGTCCACACCCGCTTCCGAATCCGACTCGCCCGCCGAGAATATACACAGAAGGCATGCCGTATTCTGAGCGCAAAGCCCCGCTGTAGCCAAAAAACTCACTCCCCGCATCGATGTCGAAGCGTATATCTGCGGCGAAGCCCGAGCTATCGGCAACTGTCTGCCCCGACAAAAAAGACAGCGGACCCGAGAGCAGTATGAGCGTACACCATAATTTCGTCATCGCAGTGGCTTTTTTTTTCCAATTCAAAAAGAATTCCGGAATGAGCCTTTTAGAAATATTTTTTCATTTCTGAAAAATATCTATGCCTAAAGAAGAAAGCTTGTCGGCGGCAACTGATCAATTGCAGCAGAGAGTTTGTATTACACGAAAAGAAAGTAGACATTCTTGACGGGCATGATACCGGCGCTGCAGTTTCCCTCAGGCTTGGCAACTGTTTTATCTAAAGTGAACACCCCTCTCGACTCGGTCTTTTCCCAAACCGCATTTACGCCGTACCTTTGCGCCCTCTATGGAAGTTCTCCGACACACCCTCCCCAACGGATTGCGCATGGCACACAAGCCCACTGCCAACGGGCAGGTATCGCACTTCGGGATTACGATCAACGCCGGATCGCGCGATGAGCGGGAAGATGAGCAGGGCCTCGCCCACTTCATCGAGCACTGCCTCTTTAAGGGCACTGAGCGCCGCAAGGCCTTTCACATCCTGAGCCGGATGGACAGCGTGGGCGCCGAGCTCAACGCATACACCACCAAAGAGGAGACAGTGATTTACGCCTCTTTTCTCAACAGCCACTTCAAGCGGGCCATGGAGGTGGTGGCCGACATTGTGTGCCGCTCTACCTTTCCGGAAAAGGAGATCGCCAAAGAGCGCGATGTGATGCTTCATCGCGCGCAGGTACCGCACCTCTGAAATGGTGCTGAGCAGCGTGGGCAGTGTGGATTTCAAAAAGATCGTGAAATGGGCCGAACGCTGGTTTGGCGAGTTGAAAGACGGCCCCGCCGATGCCAAGCGCCTTCCCGTAAAGAAGGTTCACACCGCCCGAAAGGAACTCGACATGGACACCTATCAGGCCCACCTGATGATGGGAAGCGAGGCGTACAACATCCACCACCCGCTGCGCACTGCCGCAGTACTGGTGAGCAACTACCTCGGAGGGCCGGCCATGAACTCTCGACTCAACATGAACATCCGCGAGCGCCACGGTATCGCTTACAACATCGAAGCGGCCTACACGCCCTACACCGATACCGGGGTGATGGCCATCTACCTCGGCACCGACAAGAAGCTGCTGGCGCGCAGCGAAAAACTCATCCGCAAGGAGTTGCGCCTTTTGCGCGAAAAGCGCCTCACTCCCACCGCCCTGCACCGCGCCAAGGAGCAGCTCAAGGGGCAGCTCGCACTCTCGTCTGAGGGTGGCGCCAACCTGATGCAATCACTCGGGAAGAGCCTCATCACTTTCGACCGCATCGACACCGCCGCCGAGATTCTCAAGCAGATTGACGAAGTAAGTGCGGAACAGGTTTTGGAAACGGCGAATGCCTGCTTTGACGAGGGGAAGATGGGGGTGTTGGTTTACAGGTGAGCTAATCACTGTTTAACTTTAGCTTAAATCATTAATAGCCTTCACTCGTTGAGTGGTTGAAATCGCTCAACATTTCTATCAGTAAGATCGTCACATCGAGTGTTTTTTCAGGCATTTATGAAGTTTCCTTTCCCAAGAGATGTTGATGCCTGAAAAAATGAACTTCGCGCATTTTATGCCATCCACGAAGTGGATACCTTAGAAAGCATCTCATGGAGCGAAGCGGAATAATCGAGATGCTTCACAAAGGATCATCTTCTTTAATTAGCTGTGTCTATCAGTCATCTCGATACATTTTTCAGTCCAAGAGCAGCTTGCGCAAATTGTGATGTCCGCATAGACTGAAAAACACTCGATGTGACGTTCATGGCGAATTGCAATATTTAGATTTCATACTCTCATTTACGAACTACACGTTCAGAATTCTATCGCTCACCAGGTTAACCTTCATGATGAAGATCTTTGCTCGATCTAAATTCTCCGGGGATTAATCACTTGCAATTCCGGAATTTGCTTGAAGTCCTCGTCATTTGAGGTTACGAGTTTGCAATTTAGAGCAATTGCAGTTGAAGCAATAATTGCATCAGGCAATTTTATCTTCAAGCGTTTTCGCAGCCCGATGCAAATCTCTGTGATTTCATCTGTGATTTCATCTGTGATGCCGACCAAATAAATTTCTTGAAAAAAATCCCTCAGGAGTTCTTCGTCCTCAGACGTTGAGGGATAACCAAGAACTTCTAATTTGGTAATGACTGAAGCCCCTGCACCAATATTTACCACATCCGAAACGAATCGGGTTCCGCTATCTTGCAAGCGTCCTCCTAAGAAATCAATTACAGCATTGCTATCGAGCAAGTGGCCTATTTCTTCCATTCCTTCCGGCTGCGTTTCACATAATCCTGCATATCTTCAGCAACTTGTGTGGGGAGTTTTCCTGCGTACTTTTCCTCCAATTGTTCAGTATCCTGTTCGGACGGTTGCCTAACCCGGATAAGCTTTAGCTCTTCCAGACTTTGGAGTATCGCCATTACTTTATCATCCAATATTTCTATGTGTATGGCTTTCATCAGTTAACTTATTTAACTCGTGCTATAATACACGGCACTATACGAATATACATCAATTTATCTTCATGTTCTACTGTATGTAGCCGGCAAGAATTGAAGCTAAATTCTTTTAGCTTGCGGGCCACTAACGCATCGACACGGCCGCGGAGATTCTCAAGCAGATTGACGAAGTAAGTGCGGACCAGGTTTTGGAAACAGCGAATGCCTGCTTTGATGAGGGGAAGATGGGGGTGTTGGTTTACAGTTAAGGTTTTCATTTGCATGCCTACTTCAAAACCTAAACCCGACCTGCACATCGCCGAGTAAAGTATATGAATTCGGAAATATCCAAATCACATCGCAATAACTCGTCCTCGTCTCCATCAAACTTACACCCACGTCAAGGTAAAAACGCTTTTCCCGTGTGCGATAGATTACGAGCGTAACTAACTCAAATAAAGGATTCTATATTGTATCTCCTAATCCTGAATTTAAAAATCCCTGAACCTAAAAACTCTCTGTACTGCATACCTACCTACCACGTGATCCTTCGCCGTTATCACTTTCAACGATAATAGCCTTCACCGGGTCGGCCTTCAGCGATCAAAAAAAGGCCATTTAAAAGTGCGTTTGATATGTGACTTTACTACCTTCGGACCATGCCAAGATTCATACATCACTTTTTAGCCCTACTGATCTCTGCCGCCTGTTCGTTTGCAGCGGTGACCGGTGCTGCGCAATCCACTGTGCAAATCAATGTGAAAACCGACCTTCCTGTGGGGTTGTCGTGGCGTGGCGACTTTTTGGGCATCACCCATACGGATATCGAATTTCCGGAAGGGCAGGACAGCCTGGTCTTTAATGCCGAAGGTACCAAGCGGCTCTTCGTTCGCATGGGCGATGAAGCGCGGCTCTTCCTGATTCGCGGCAACCATCGCTACAATATCACCGCTGTCGACTCCACCATCGGATTCAAGAGTACCGATCCCTTTCACCCCAATTACGACAAGGCGCAAAGCATTCTCTCGGAATACGACCTCTACCGCGTTTCTGACGACACCCTGCTGCACAACCTGAATCAAATAGCCCTGAGGTTCGACAGCCTCAAAGCTGACCTTCCCGGCGATGACTATCTGCACCACGCGCTCGACTACTACCTGGCAACGCAGAGCATCAGTCCCTGCATACAGTCAGACCGATCGGCGGCGGTGTCCGATTACTTTCAATCGCTCGAAGACGACCTGGTGACGGGTGCGTCTTTTATGCCCGACCATCCCTTTTACGGAAATTTCCTCTCGCAATACTACAGCTGGAAGCCCTACATCATCGCTTTCGCCAAATCGGAGCTTCCCAAAGGCACACCGATGCTCGATCGGTACCTCGACGAATTAACGATCATGGGCAACGACACAATCGCAGAATTGGCCATGGTGTATCAGGCCAACAATAAGTACAAAGGCGAGGGCAGCTCCAATGCGGAGGAGTATCAAAA
>JAIVHQ010000070.1:4706-10204 GCA_020200995.1 Flavobacteriales bacterium | reverse complement strand
GGGAGTATCCATTCTCATTATTTTAACCTGCCTTGGTTCGGAGCCTTTGTCTTCGGTAAGTCAGCCTATCTTATGGCTGCTGTTGCTTTTTTTTGGCTCTCACATTTTTGGCAAGTGCTGAGATGTACGAGGTTCGTTATAAAAGGTTCACAAATTAGCCCTTTGAGCCCCCCGCTCATGGGTTCTATCGATGATTATATATGTCTCGTCGGCTGCACTGTAACACATGTAAAACCAATGACATCGGGAAAATTGTATAGATTGCGTTTCATCAGGATCAGGTGTTCAACTCCATAGATTATCATGTTTTTGTGATCGAGAGGAGTGAGTCACATTTTTGCACACGCATCAGGGTACGAATGTGGTACTTGACGTTGGAAGGAGTTTCGGGCAACATCATATCTTGCCCCGGCTATTTGCCTTTCTTATTCTTTCTGCCTGCCTCTTTCAGGGCTTTGACGATGATCCATTCTAATTGTCCGTTCACACTGCGAAATTCGTCTGCAGCCCACTTCTCCACTTCTTTGAGGGTGGCTTCGTCAATGCGCAACGCAAACGGTTTTTTGGCCATAAATCAGTGCTTGTTTTCTCTTCCTAGCAGGACGGCGAGTTGAGGGCCTGCGCCTGTAAGGTTGATTACATTCGAATCGCGGCCGCATTCAGCATTGAGGCGTTTCTCGAACTTGCTCATTGATTCAAAAGGTTTTCGGAGAATGATGCGGTATCGGTTCATCGGATCAGTCTTTTGATTAGTGATTTAAAGTTCCCGTGTTCACCACGGGAGTTACTTCCTTATCGCCGCAGAGCACCACCATGAGGTTGCTCACCATGGCGGCTTTGCGCTCTTCATCAAGGGCCACCACTTGCTTTTCGTTGAGGTGCTCGAGTGCGAGTTCTACCATCCCGACGGCGCCTTCTACAATCTTGAACCGAGCTGCCACAATGGCTTCTGCCTGCTGACGGCGGAGCATGGCACTTGCAATTTCGGGCGCGTAAGCCAAATAACCGATGCGTGCTTCGTGGACGTGAATGCCCGCCATGTCGAGCCGTTCGGTCACTTCTTTTTCCAAAGCTACATTAACTTCCTGCAATCCCGAGCGCAGTGTGTGTTCTGCTTCATCTTCGAAATTGTCATAAGCGTAAAGTCCTGCAAGTTTTCGGACAGCTGCATCAGTTTGAACTTTTACAAAATTCTCGTAATCGTTCACTTCGAAGGCTGCTTTAAATGTATTCTCAACCTTCCATACCAGTATCACACTAATCAGGATGGGATTTCCTTTCTTGTCATTGACTTTTAAGCGTTCACTGTCGAAATTTCTCGCCCTCAGAGAGATTCGCTGCCTGCTAAAAAAGGGGTTGGCCCAGAAGAAACCATTTTTCTTCACCGTCCCTTTGTACTCACCGAAGAGCACGAGCACCTTAGACCCGTTGGGGTTGACAGTGAAAAATCCGGGCAAAATGATCACAAATGGCAGAAACAATAGATAAAACCAGCCACTACCTGTTAAAATCGCTCCTCCCATTGCGGCCGCAGCGATCAGTAGTAAAACAATCAGGAAGGTATAGCCTGAAGATGCGGAAACGATTTTTTCGTGGTTCATGATTGATGATATTAAAATGATATCACGAAGATATATGTTTTTATCACAAAATCCAATTGTTTTGTTCTTCGTTCTTTTCGTGCAGCTGTTGTCTTAATGAAGGCTTGCAGGGTGTGGAATAAACTGTGGCATCCACTTATGCGCAGCACTTTTTTCTTCAGTGGACGCCTTGAGAGCGGTTCTCAGGGTTTCTCCAAATAATGACCAAAAAACTTTATATTCACGGTGTAAAAGATAGGTTATGAATGGAAAAGCATTTGACCATGAGCTTGACTCAATCACCGCAAACGAGAAGCTTTTTTCGGCAAATCGCGACGAGATCATCGAGGAAATAGGTAAGAAAATGACTGCATGCCTAAACGTGGCACGCGTCAATATCTGGATGTTTGATGATGTAGATCACTGCCTTGAATGCATCGGGGGATACGATGCTGCAAGGGAAGAATTTTATAAAGGCCAAAAACTTTATATGGCTGATGTACCCAATTATTACAGGCGTTTGAAAACCGCGCGGACGCTCCTTATCGAGGATGTGTCAGTCAACCAAATAGCGGTTGAGATCAAAGATATTTATTGCTCTCCAAAAGGCATAACGGCCATGATGGATTTGCCGATTCGAATGGAGGGCAAATTGGTCGGCGTAATGTGCTATGAATATACCGGCGGCCCCCGGGAATGGAAGGATGGGGAAGTGCAGTTTGCCTTCGCTGTAAATCAGGTGCTGGCACTTGCGCTTGAAACACGAAAGCGCCGAAAAATTCAAATTGATCTCATGAGGGTGGTTAAAGACAAAGACCTATTAATGAGAGAAATGCACCACCGCATTAAAAATAATTTAAGCATTTTAGTTAGTTTATTGCGACTTCAGTCTGCTGAATCTGATAACCCTGAAGTCGTTCAAAATTTGGCGGAAGCCCAAAAACGAATTTTCTCGATGGCCAAAATTCACGAGCAGCTCTATCAAACACGCAATTATTTGAAAGTGAACTTGGCGGACTACATGGAGGAACTCGTTGAAGAATATCGCAAGAGCGTTAATGATGACACCCCGATTCGCTTTATTACAGATTTAGCTGCGATCGAAACCACAACTTCATTTGCCATCAATCTTGGCCTGATTGCAATAGAGTTGCTCAATAATGCCGTAAAACACGCCTTCCACGCTCACAGTGGTGAAAATAAGGTCGAAATTGTTTTACAATCCCTTGGCAATACCCGCCGCTTATCGATTTCCGACAACGGACGCGGATTTGAACAGGAAGTGGACCCACAAAGTCAGTCCATTGGAATGTCGATCGTAAGCGACCTTGTGCAGCAGATCACAGGCGAATATAACGTGACTTCCGGACGGGATGGCACTACAGTGGAAGTGATATTTTGAAAGTTGCAATGAATAAGGCGCCAATCTCATAGATGCAACGCGATCAGCGCACATGGGGCGATTGGGTTTCCTTCCTTGCGCTGCAGGTTGCATTGACGAGAATGCCCAACCCTGTGACGCAGCTGCAGATCACTCCGCCGCCGACGCTTTTGAATTCCCTATCGGCTGGTAATTTTTGATCTCCAAAATATTGCCTGGCATAGATATTTTCGCTGTTCGTAGGGCTTCGTACACCGTTTTCATCACACGGCTCTTGATGATGGCCGATGACACCTCGATTTCCCGCAGGTTGGTCCAAAAGAACACCTTGATGCTGATCGTGCTTTCACCAAAAGTGTCTATCAGGAGATATGGCTTGTACATTCCTTCTTGCTCAATAAGCGTATTTTCCTGTATTGATGCCATGGCGGTTTGCATGGCCTTGTTAATGTCTTCATCGTAGTCTATGCCGAGAAAGAAATGGTGGCGCATCAGTCCGTCGCGGGTATAGTTGGTGAGCACACGGTTGATGAGCATGCTGTTGGGCACGAATACATCGCGACCCTCTCCGGTGCGCATGTGGGTGTTGCGCAAATTTAGCTGCAGCACGCGTCCCACGGTGCCGTTCACTTCGAGTAAATCTCCAATTGTAAAAGGGCGGCTGAATGCCAATAGGATTCCCGCCAGAAAGTTCTCTGCGATGTCTTTGAAAGCAATTCCGACAATGATAGAGATAAAGCCGGCACCCGCGAGGAGTCCGGTCATTACTTTGCTCCATCCCATTTCGTTCATGAACAGGGAAATTCCGAAAACAATAAAAACGGCCATCACCACATTGCCGATGAATCCATACACCACGCCGCGCTCGGGCTTTTTTGCCGCTCGCTTCAGAAGCAACTTGCGGATGACGCTTCCCGCAAAGTAGAAGGCCGCAAACAGCATGACACCAATCACAAAATCGGCACCCGAATTAGTGAACCAGACAGCTGTGCTTTCAAATTTTTCTTGCAGTGCTTCGACCATGGAACAGGGTTTATTCTGCGAAGTTACCTCAAAGCGAGCTAAAACCGGCTTAGTATAATTCAGTTTCCACGGTGCATTCCCCACCGCGTACGTTTACCACGAAATACTTGTCGTATTCTTGCGCTCCGAGGCTATCGAGGGGAGCTTCGCAACCGAGGCCTTTGATCATCGGCAACAGGTTGTCGCCATGGCCGCAGATCACCACGTTTTTGAGGATGTACTGATTGGCGGTGATTTCGTTGAGCATCGGTTCCCAATCGTGCCACTCATAGAGCCTTATTTTTTTGCCATTCATGTCCGCAGATGGTTTCAGCGTTGCCATGTTGCGGATATATTTCGTGGAATAGTACCTGTCCGGAGCTATATCTTTGAGGAGTTCTGTAATTTTCTCAGCGCGCTTTTTGCCTTCCGGCAAAAGGGGCGGGTCATCAGTTTCGTTCGTTTGCACCTTTTCGGCATGCCTGAAAAGGTAGAAAGTCTGTCCCTCGTCGGGGACTTCAGAACATGCTGCAGTGAAAATGAAGAGGGCAAAAAGAAGTTTTTTCATTGTGCTTCAGGGAAAACTTTTGTTGACTTGCGGGTGCAATGCTACATCAATTTTGCAGCACTGCGAAAGAGGAAATCCATTTCTGCCGCGATTTCGCCACGTCGCTCCGCGTACTTTTCCGCAGCTTCGGGTCGGGCATCGAAGGCCTTCGGGTCGTCGTAGGGCAGTGCAAACCGCGCGGCAGCGCCTGGAATAAACGGACAGGCATCATCGGCATCGCTGCACACCATTACAGCGACAAAATCTTTTTTAGGATTCGGAGCCTCTGCAAAATGTTTGGAAAAGCACAACGCCGTGCCCAACCCGTCTTTTTCGCTTTCTGCATTATCGCAGTAAGTCATTAAATAGCCGGGATTGGCCATGCTCACCGCTTCGATTTCGGGGTCGGAGGTCTTTTTTTCTACCTTCCACCCGGCATCTTCCATGGCATTTACCGCTTTAGGGTAAAAGGCCGTGGCCTCAGTGCCGCCCGAATAGCATTTTACCTTTCCTGCCACCCCTGTGCGAAAGGCACAAGCCTCCGCCCACAGGTGCGCCATGTGGCTGCGTCGGCTGTTGTGTGTGCAGATGAAGATGAGTTTCACTTCCGATGCTTCACGGGCTTTTCGGCTGATGTAGGTGGCTATTTCTTCGAGTTTCTCCCGGCGGGAGGGAGGGATGCCTGAGACTTCAGCGCTCAGCTTGTCAAGGTATTCTTCCAATTGCGGAATGAGTGCAGTGTGATTTTCAGTTTTCATGAATGCGCGAGTTTCCGTTGGTTTTTGTTTCGGCTATTTTCGCCTTGTTCAAATTCGAAGATACCGTTTTTGATCACTTTCTGATTTCGGGGTTTGGTCCCGGCCTATTTTTTAAAAATGAAGTAGACCGCGAGCACCAAAAATCCGAATCCGATGAGGTGATTCATTTTCAGTGGTTCAGACTTAAAGAAAACCACGGCAAAAAGCGTAAATACCACAAGGGTAATTAC
>JAIVHQ010000070.1:0-4659 GCA_020200995.1 Flavobacteriales bacterium | reverse complement strand
ATCACTTCCTGAAGCACTTTGAGTTGCCAAATGTCAAAAGGTCCGCCGTTGCCGATGTACCCCATCTTATTGGCCGGTACTTGTGCCATGTACTCAAAGAAGGCAATGCCCCAACTGATCATCACGATGCCGAAAAGACCTGCTTTTGCAAAAATCCCCCATTGAGAAAACTTCAGGTGTCCATACCAGGCGAGGGTCATAAAGGTGTTTGACAACACAAGCAGACCAATGGTGATAACCGCTTTCATCTCAACAACATCCCGATCCGGGAGCACATTGGTTGACATCTGCAAGCTTCACGCGCGGCTTGTCTTTTTTCGTACCTGGCTTTTCGGCGTAGACTGTGACGCTGAATATGCCGATGTTTCCTTTTTTGAAGTCGGCCAGGCCGTCAGAGTCGAGGTAGCGTTCCAGAATGTCGTCGTGAATCAGGATGGTCTTTTCTTTTTGCACTGTGATCCCTTTAAATCCGGCATCCTCAATTGCGCTGAGGTATTCCGATTTTTGGATGGCGCCTCCCACACATCCTGCGATCATCTCTGCGTCACTTCTAAAAGCCTCAGGCAGCTCTCCGACCAGCACGATGTCGCTGATGCTAAAATGCCCGCCGGGCTTGAGCACGCGAAAAATCTCTTTAATTACAGCATGTTTGTCGGGTACGAGGTTGAGCACGCAATTGCTCACCACCACGTCAGCCACTTCGTCGGCCACGGGCATGGCTTCGATGTCGCCTTGGCGAAACTCCACATTGTTGAATCCGAGCTTATCGGCGTTGATCCGCGCTTTCGCAATCATGGCGTCCGTAAAGTCGATGCCGATCACCTTGCCCTCGGGCCCCGTCTCGTGGCGGGCTACAAAGCAGTCGTTGCCCGCGCCTGATCCGAGGTCAATCACTGTGTCGCCTTTTGCGATGTTGGCGAAAGCCGTGGGCAGACCGCAGCCAAGGCCAAGGTCGGCATCAGGGTTGTAGCCATCGAGCGGACTGTAATCTTCCATCATGATATTGTAAACCTCTGTTGAGGCGTTGGTGGCACCGCAACAGGAAGCGGCATTGAGGGCCTTGTCATTGTTGGCGATTTCCGCGTACTTGTCACGGACGATGCGTTTTTGTTCTTCTGCTGTGTTCATGGAGTGCTGATTTAAAAAGTCTAAGATTGTTTTTGGTTGGAATTTTCGTTTTCGACTGGTTGCTGTAGGGAAAATCGGGGCTTCATCATTTCCCGAAAGGCCAGTCAGCAGCAATTTTTATCCGCGGAGGGATACCTACTGAACAGCCCCGCAAAAAGCTGCTCGATTTCGCGCCAGCGCACAGGGTCGATGCAGTAACTCACCGAAACTCCTTCAATGGTGCCTTGCACGATGCCGATCGACTTCAGCTTACGGAGGTGCTGACTGATGGTGGCCTGTGCCAGTCCAAGCTCTTCCACAAGGTGGCCGTTGATGCACGCATCGGATTTGAGCAGGTGCTCAATGATGGCTACCCTGGCAGGGTGGGCGAGGGCTTTCGCCAAAATCGCCATCTCGTTTTGGCGGTCAGTGAAAAGCTCGGTGCGTGTGAGTCCCATATTTGTTATTGCATATTACATTGCAATATTACGATAAGTCTGGGAGAACCTAAAAGGTTGACAGAATCAATCATCAGCTCGTTCAGACTGCTGACTTTTCCAGCTTTTTAACAGGGCTTACACTCCGCTTCCTCGACAGTTTCACCTCACCTATTTCTTTGGCCACCATCATGCTTTTTTCACGAAGGCGCTCATCCCTCTGTCCGATTGAAACCATGGCATTGCACATGGCTTTCTTCAACTCTTCATTCTCCCCCTGAATTTTTACCGCGATACCTTCGAGGCACTTCGCGTAGAATTCATTGCTCAGTCCGTTTTTCTTTTTCGCCAATTCGGAAAGTGCCAGGTAAGCGTAGGCGCGGTATTCGCAATCATCACAAGCGATCCATTCATCGATAAAGTGAACCGCGTGTTCTGAATGGGCCAGGATGCGCCGACAAAATTTTTCCGCAAAGGGGGAGGGGTAAAGTTGGTTTTTACGCATGTTCAATTCATCGCGCGTGTAGCTCCGAGGGTCGTCGATGTAGGTCGCGAGCACCTTCAAATCGTGGTTGGCACAGGCATAAAGTTCATCGGCGAGCACTGCATCCGTGGGGATGTCTTCTGCTATTTTGCGAATGGTTGAGAAATTTAATCCGTAGGTCTCGTCTCCGTGGGTGACTTCACTGGTCCAGCCGTTGGTGATGGTGTCGGGACGTTGATTTTTGAGCTTGTTGGCAATTTCTTCAAACGTCATACTTC
Source organism: Flavobacteriales bacterium (assembly GCA_020200995.1). Lineage (GTDB taxonomy): Bacteria > Bacteroidota > Bacteroidia > Flavobacteriales_D > Cryomorphaceae > T3Sed10-241. The sequence continues at coordinate 2,353 of JAIVHQ010000070.1, read as the reverse complement.
GTCGATTGGTGATGGATTTCAATCAAAGTTAATGCAAAATAAACCACAAAGGAAGGGTTTTATACGGAGTTTCAACAACGAATTGTCATTAAATCCCCGTTGATTTTTGATCGCGAGCGACCTCCACGCAAAATCTTTTATTCTTGTGCAAAGCCTATGAAGCTGCTCAGCAAAGTGGATTGTTCGTCATTTCTTCCTGTAAGGCCGGAGTTTATTCTTTCATCAACAACCGTCCCTGAACCGATGATGACATGAAAAATTGACCATCATCAATGTCTTGCTCATGCAAATCTAAAGGGGCAAAGAAATTCGCCTTAAATTTGCAACATGGCAGCCTATTTTACCTCCGATTTTAACGCTTTCTTCATCGAACTTGCGGCAAACAACCACAAAGACTGGTTTGACGACAACCGCGATCGCTATCACCGCGAAATCAAAGAACCCTTTGAGAAGTTTATGGGCGACCTGATCAATGCCCTCCGCGTGTCGGAGCCCGAAATTGACCCTGACCCGAAAAAGACCGTCTTTCGAATTAACCGCGACATCCGCTTTGCCAAAGACAAGTCGCCTTACAAGCTGTTTCGCGCCGCCAATATTTCGAGATTTGGTCGGAAGGAAGCCGCCCACCCCGGGTTATATCTCCAATTTGGCCCCGAGCATCTCTATTTTGCCGGCGGGGCTTATCAACCCGACAAGCATCAGGTGAAGGCCATCCGTGAATCGATCGTGAAGCACCCTGAAGAGTTTTATTCCGCAGTAAATTCTTCCGCTTTCGCACACACTTTCGGAGAGATTCAAGGTGAGGAAAATAAACGCATTACTGAGAAGGAACTGATGGCCGCAGCAGCAGACCATCCGATTTTACTCAAAAAGCAGTTTTACTACCAAACTACCTTGCCTGCGGAGATGATCACCAATCCGGACCTCCTCGGCAAGACCCTGGAAATTTACATCGCCGCCCAGCCTGTGGCTGGTTTTTTGGAGCGGGCGCTCAAGGAAGTTTGATTTTCAAAAGGGTGCAAAAAAACCCGGATGTATCGGCTCTTCAGTCGCAATAGGGATTAGGCCTGAAATTGTATTTTACCTACGTGAAAAGCGTAAAATGCTTTGGCGGGTAACTGACGAGTTCAGCAGTCGTCCTTTTTCAACTTTTCCCACTCCTCGTATAGATTCTCTTGCTTCGGACGATCGGGTTCTTCTTCGCGAAGGGGCTCGCAAGGTATCAGCGATTCTCGGCAAGCTGCAGGAAGGGTTTGGTACAGCGCTGTGCCTTTGGTCTTCCAAGCGATCATCTCCTCAGTCACGGGCTTGATCACCTTGGCGGGGTTGCCCACAGCCAGGCTGCGCTGCGGTATGTTCATCTCGGCGGGCACGAAAGTCAGCGCACCGATAATGCATTCTTCGCCGATCACAGCGCCGTCCATCACCACGGAGTTCATCCCCACCATGCAGTTGCGGCCCAGCCGCGCCCCGTGTATGATGGCGCCGTGGCCTACGTGCGCCGAGGGTTCGAGCACGGCTTCCTTTCCGGGAAACATGTGGATCGTGCAGTTTTCCTGCACATTGCAGCCGTCACCGATCTCGATGCGGCCCCAGTCGCCGCGGATTGCCGCTCCCGGACCGATGTATACATCCCTGCCGATAATCACATTGCCGGTCACCGTGGCGTTCGGGTGGATGAAGGCACTTTCGTGAATCACTGGACGAAAGCCTTTGAAAGAGAAAATGTTTGTCATGGGTTCCTGCCTTTAATGTTGATTAACGGGGTTTGTGCTGCATCATCCGGCGGTTTGCTTACCGCAAAATAGGTTTTACGAAAGGTTTACACCTTCTCCAGCACCACGGCGTAGCCTTGCCCCACGCCGATGCACATGGTGGCGAGGGCGTATTTTTTTCCGGAAAGGCTCAATTCGAGGGCCGCGGTCCAGGTGATGCGCGCGCCGCTCATGCCGAGGGGGTGGCCCAATGCGACGGCGCCGCCGTTGGGATTTACCCGCGGGTCGTCGTCGGCGAGGCCCAGACTGCGGGTCACCGCCAGGCTCTGCGCCGAAAAGGCTTCGTTCAGCTCGATCACGTCCATTTGATCGAGGGTAAGGCCGGCGCGCTTCAGTGCCAGTTTGGTGGCATTCACGGGGCCGATGCCCATGATGCGCGGCTCCACACCGACCACGGCACTGCTCACCACCCGCGCCACGGGCTTAAGATTATGGGTTTTGATGCCCGCATCCGATGCCACCAAAAGTGCGGCCGCGCCGTCGTTGAGTCCTGAGGCATTGCCCGCAGTAACAGTGCCGCCCTCGCGGCGGAATGCCGGGCGGAGTTTGGCCAGAATTTCGGGTGTGGTGCCTGGTTT
>JAIVHQ010000211.1 GCA_020200995.1 Flavobacteriales bacterium | reverse complement strand
TTACGGTACCGTGGTGCCCGACACCGATCACCTCGTGGTGCTCGACGATAGCATCGTTAGGGGGACTACGCTGAAGCAAAGCATTATCCGAATTTTGTCTCGCTTGCAGCCGAAGAAGATCGTCGTGGTATCGAGCGCTCCGCAAATCCGTTTTCCCGATTGCTACGGCATCGACATGGCCAAGCTGGGCGATTTTGTGGCATTCCGCGCTGCAGTGTCCCTCCACCACAAGGCCGGCACCGAGAAGGTGCTGGACGCCGTCTATGAAAAGTGCAAAAAGCAATATGACCTCGACAAGCGCGAGGTGACCAACTATGTGAAGGAAGTGTACGCGCCCTTCACCTACGAGGAAGTATCGGCTGAGATATCGCGCCTGCTCACCCCTGATGGCGTGACCTGCGAGGTGGACATCATTTATCAAACCATCGAGAACCTTCACGCCGCCTGCCCCGACCACACCGGCGACTGGTACTTCTCCGGCGATTATCCGACCCCCGGTGGAAACAGGGACCCCGGGTGGAAACAGGGTGGTGAATCGGGCTTTTGTTAATTATTATGAGGGAATTAATGAAAGGGCGTATTGATCTGGCTGTGGGTGCAGCGAAGCGTGACTGACATTCGTATAGAAACGGAATCTCGAGTAATAGCATCTCGATACACCTCCACTTTGCTCCGGCACTCGATGTGACGATTATTTTTACCCATAGAGAATTCAATCTAAGGGTTTCGCCAGTTTTCTGCCTCGCCTTCCGGGCAGGGCGTGCTGCGCATTTTCGCGCGGTGTATCGAGAGCATGCAGAAACGGAATCTCACGACACCATACCACAGTTCCGGCCCGCCCAATCACCTATTCGGACAGTAAGCAGTCTGTTTAAACAAAGTTAAACACTGCTTTATTTCTTAAAAAGTAAAGATATATACATACTTTTATGCAGTTGATTCTCTGATGCGCTTGCGCATTGAATTCTGATCGGGGATCAAAAAACGACACAGCTCATGAATGATAACAAACTCGAAACAGTGCGGCTTTTGGACAAGCAGAAGGCGCCGTATTACAAAATCAAATCAGATAGTCGGCCGCCGGGGGGATGGATTGCGTCGATCAGAAAATCGCTGAACATGACCCTGGAGCAGTTGGGTCGGAAGTTGGGGATGACCGCCCAGGGCGCCCGCGACCTCGAGGGTCGGGAGGCCTCGGGAAGCATCACGATCCATGCGCTTCGTGAAGTGGCGGCTGCGATGGACATGAAGCTGGTGTACGGTTTTGTGCCCGATGCCGGGAGTTTTGAGAAAACGGTTGATGCGCGGGCCCGGGCTTTGGCCGAAGAGCTGATTGAACGAACGGCCCACAACGTGGCATTGGAGGATCGAGCGCACGGCGGAAAAGAATTTCGCCGAAAGGCAAAAACGCTGGCCCAAACCCTCAAACAGGAAATGAACCGCGGACTATGGGACTGAAGAAGAAAAGCGGAAAGGCGGAGTTGCTCCTGACGGACGAAGAACGTGCGGGGTTAAAACCCTCGTTTGTCCGGAATAGGTCGGAACTGGACGCTTTGGAATCATCCAATATACTGGACGCGGAAATCTGGCTGCTGCGAAAATCGTTTTCCGCCGACCAAGTGCTGACGACCGATTTTCTGCGGCGCCTGCACCGCGAGATGTTTGGCAAGGTGTGGAAAAGCGCGGGGCGCTTTCGCGAGCTGGAAATAAACGACAGCGTGAAGGGCGTTTGGGTACCGGTGGAGGTACAAAAGCTCACTGACGACATGCGCCGCATGGTGAGGGAGGAGACACATCCGCCACTCGAAATTGCCGTGCGCTTCATGCGAAGGCTGGTGGCGATTCAGTGCTTTGAAACGGGTAATGGTCGGCACTCGCGGCTGGCGGCAGACCTGCTGGGAAGGGCGCTTACAGGTGCACGTCCCTTTACTTGGGGCCGAAATGCCGACTTATCACCGGAAGAGCTGCGGAAGGCATATCGAGAGGCCTTGCGCAAAGCGGATGCGGGTGATGTGAAGGCGCTGTTGGCGTTTAGCTTGTCGTGAGAAGGGCAGTGCAATTACGATTGGCACACTTTTAAAGAGTCACGACTTGAAGTAGTTTGTTAATCTCCGGGTCAACGGACGGGCATGTTTTTGTCCCGCTGCGGTTTATCTATCTCGAGGACCTCGGTTACAATGTACTCCGAAGCGCCGCGCCAGGGTACGGGTCGGATGTATTCCATGTAGCGCAGTTCCACAAACCGGCCGCCTGCCCTTTCGAGTTCGTCAGCAACAGCTTCATCGATCACACTAAACCTGAATTCATTGCTCTGCAATGATCCGGCGGTGGGGCTCTGAAAGCCCGCTTGCACAATGCGTCCCTCATAGGTTTTCCAGATGGTCCCTTTCTTTTCGAAATAGTTGAGGTCGCCTGATTTTACTCCTTCACTAAACACGAAGAAGTAGCGCCACCAGATGAAAATGCTGAGCGCAATGAGAAGTACGATACCGGCAATCCATAGGAATTTTTTCACTTGAAGTTTTTTGAGCAGTGAAAGATCAACAAAACATCCGGATTTTCAACTAATATTTTTTAATAAGGATGAGTTTTAGCACCCGGAAAAATGTCTTCTGAAATCTACGCGATCAGCGCTCGGCATCATACCGAGTGCGCCGGCCGAAATTTCGGCTTTCGGACAACATTCCCCGAATAGATCAATCCGCGACAGTCATCTTGATGAATGAATTGTCTTTGCCTTTGCTGCCGAAAAATACAAGCTCGCTGTCGTTGATATCAAAGCTTGTATTCGGACGTGCCACGACTTCTCCGGCCTTTGACCCGAGGAGGCTTTCGCGCTTTATATTGCCTTTGGCATCGATTACTGCAATTGCGAGGGCCGCGTCACCGGGAGTCATTTCTTTCAGTTTGTTGTCGCTACTGAAGGGCAGGTTTTTCGGGTTGTCGTTGAAGATAAAGTAGAGCTTGTCTTTTTTGGCAAGCATGCCGTATCCTGAGAACTGGCCAAAGTCGTTCTCGCTTCGTTGGTGCTTCGGAATTTTGGTTGCCCACTCCACATTGCCTTCGGGGCTGATGCTCACCACAGGGATGTCCATAAAATAAAAGGCTATTCCGGGGTATTGCTGACCCTGAATGATGGTCATGATTGACTCCGTCCATTCCTGCTCTCCGATCAGGAGAAAGCCCCCGTCTTCTCGTTGAATCAATTCGCGTGTCTTCACTCCGCGAAGGCCCACTACTTTGCCCTTATCGGCTTGTTTTTTTGCCTTTTTGGCCTGTGCCTGCGGAAGGTCTTGCGTGATAAAATCCAAAGAAAACTCTTCGACGCCGAGCGTTTGAACTTCTTTTGTGGTGCGGTTGATTTTTGCCACAATTGTTCCTGAAGTCCCTGCTTTTTCGCCGCCTCTGTAAAATCCCGCACAGAACAGGTGATCGGGATCGTCTGTCTTTACGATCATTGAGCTGATGTATTTGTCTTCAAAATCCGCTTGAAACTCTCCGATGGCCTCGCCTTTCGCATCGTATGCCAATATCATATAGCGCCCTTCCGGATCCAGTTTGTTGGCTTCTTTTGCACTGGCCAGCACTTTTCCGAGTACGTATGCATCGCCGCTGTTGTCGAGCACCACATTTTCCAGTCGAAAAAGATCGCTCTCGTAAGGGAGGCTAATTTCTTTTTGCCAGAGCTGTTGCATGTCGGTGTTGTAGACCTGAACTTCCAAAGTTGCTTTCTCACTTTTACTCGGGAGTTTTTGATTGTAAATCACCAGCTTTGACCCGTCATCGGAAATGGCAAACTGCACCCTCGCAGTCATCATGTCCATCGCGGTTTTATATTCGAGGGTTCCCACCTTTGTCACCGGTCCTTCGGGCTTGAGTGATTTGAGGTTGAGGGCCTGCGCGTATACATCATTTTCGTTTGACCTCTTGATGGCAATGCTTGTGAACAGGTACATCTTTCCTGCAAACATCACGTATCCTGCAAATGTGCCATCCTCTCCCTTTACGGAAAAGGGTACCTCTTCAAGGGCTTCCATTTCGAGAGAAGCATTGACCCGGCCTATGGAATAGCTCGCCCCTCGCATACCGGCTTTCATAAACAGCCCGTACATCTTTCCGTCTTGTTCGCCCATCATCTGATAGAAGTTCAGTCTTTTGGCCGCCTTGAAATTTTCGCCGTAGGTAATTTGTGCTTTATCCGAGGCCTTTTGTCCGTAGCCGATGACGGCCATTCCAAGGAGAAGAGCGGTAGCGAGTGCTTTTTTCATATTGTATGGTGTAATGGTGTTATGTTGATGATTTAGCGGACATTGCTGTCCAGGAAGGCAAATATAGAATAAAATTGATTTTGCGGTAATGTGTTTATGAGAAGGGTGTCTGCTCCCGAATATTTTTGAAAAAAAATGCTGCATGCGCATTAGGAACAATCAAGCCGATCACTTTTCTTTCACCCGCTTTGGCGGGGCCAAACCTTCACCATGCCAGGTTTTAAACCAAGCCTGTGGCATGATCGAGGTTATGGTGTAAGGCAGAATGAGGTCCAAGTCCACGGACTAAGTCCTTGGGTTAAGTCTTCGAATCAAGTCCTTAGATCAAGCCGCAGGCATGACCGCAGTTATAAGAATGGACTTTTCGTTCACCCCCGCTTTAACCGCGGATGGCGGCAATCCCTGGCAATTCAATCCCCTCCAAATACTCCAACATCGCGCCCCCGCCGGTGGATACATAGCTTACCTTGTCGGCGAGTTTGTACTTGTTTACCGCGGCTACTGAATCGCCGCCGCCCACGAGGGTGAAGGCGCCTTTTTCAGTGGCTGTGACCAGGGCGTTGGCCACATCGATGGTCCCTTTTGCGAAAGCGTCCATTTCAAACACGCCCATCGGGCCATTCCAGAGGATGATTTTGCATTTGGTGATCAGCTCCACGAAAGCGGTGATCGTATCGGGGCCGATGTCGAGGCCCATCCAGCCGTCGGGAATGGCATTGGTCGGGCACACGTCGGTGCTGGCATCTTCGCGAAAGTCGTCGGCGATGCGGGTGTCTGAGGGCAGGTGAATTTGCACCCCTTTGGCTTCCGCTTTTTTCAGCAGGCTGAGTGCCGTCTCAAGGTAGTCGTCTTCCACCAGTGAGTTGCCGATGGTTCCGCCCTTGGCTTTTACGAAAGTGTAGGCCATTCCTCCGCCGATGATGAGGTGGTCCACATTAGGCAGCAGGCTTTCCAGGATGGTAATCTTGCTGCTCACTTTGGCGCCGCCGATGATGGCCAGCACGGGCTTTTCCTTGCTGTGCAGCACCTTGTCGATGCTTTCGATCTCACCTTCGATGAGGTAGCCGAACATTTTGTCTTTGGGAAAGAAGTTGGCCACCACCGTGGTCGAGGCGTGGGCCCGGTGGGCTGTGCCGAAGGCGTCGTTCACATAGCAATCGCCATGCTCGGCCAGCTGCCCGGCAAAAAATTCGTCGCCGGCGGTTTCTTCTTTGTAAAAACGCAGGTTTTCCAGGAGCAGCACTTCGCCCGCTTTGAGTTGAGATGATGCTTTGCGCGCATCGTCGTTTACACAGTCGTCAACGAATTTTACGGAAGTGCCGTTAAGGTGCTTTTCCAACACGGGAATCACATGTTTGAGCGAATACTTTTCTTCAGGGCCGTCTTTGGGCCTCCCGAGGTGCGACATCAATACCACGCTGCCGCCGTCTTTGAGTATTTTCAAAATGGTAGGCGCCGCCGCCCGAATCCGGTTGTCATCTGTGACTTCGCGCTTGTCGTTGAGCGGCACGTTGAAGTCAACGCGGATGAGGGCTTTTTTTCCTTTGAAATCGTAATCGTCAAATCGTATCATGGTTTTCCCGGTTTTGTCGGATGTCAAAAGTAGCATTATTGCGGAAATGTCAGGGTTGCTTCATCCTGTTTTTGTATCGGTTGAGGCTCGATTTTTTAACCTCTTTTCGTGAAATGGCGCTGCAAACGCGACGCTTCGAAAGGCGAATGATGTCGCCCCTTTTTTCGTAGTTTTGTCCATTAAGTAAGCAGTGAAATTTAACTCCGTCATAGGCCTCGGGCCGAAGAAAAAGCAGCTCATCAAGACCGTCAACGACGGTCATGTGAGCCATGCGCTTATGTTTCACGGACCGGAGGGCGGCGGTAATTTTCCCCTCGCACTCGCCTTTGCTTCTTACATTTTGTGTGAAAACCCGGGCGAGGACGACCGCTGCGGACAGTGTCCGGCATGCAAGCAGCTCGATAAGCTGAGCCATCCGGATTTGCACTTTTCGTTTCCTTTCGTAAAATCGTCGAGCCCCAAGATTGAGACCACCGAGCGCCACCAACGTGAATTTGCGGAGACGGTGTTGAAAAACCCCTACCTCACCCTCGCAGAGTGGGAGCTGCAGCTCGCAGGAGGAAAAAAATCCATCATCACCGCTGAGGAGGCCAACAACATCGTGAAGGCGCTTTCGCTGAAATCGTTTTCGCGCGGCTACAAGTTCATGGTGATTTGGATGCCCGAAAAGCTCAACATCGCGGCTTCCAACAAATTGCTCAAAACCCTCGAAGAACCCACCGACCGCACCATCATCATCCTGGTGTGCAACAGCACGGAGGGCCTGCTCCCCACCATCCTCTCGCGGGTGCAGGAAGTGAGGTGCGACGCGCTGAGCGAAGGAGAAATTGCAGAAGCGCTCACCGTGCGCGACGGGGTAGCATGGAACGACGCGGAAAGCTACGCGGCACGCGCCGAGGGCAGCTACAGCAAGGCCCGGCGCCTGATGGGCGAAGACGAGCAGCGAAGTGCCAACCTCGAAATGTTCGTGGGTTGGATGCGCCACTGCTTCAAGGTGAGCTTTACAGAAATTTTCAAACTGGCCGATGCTTTCGCTAAATTGGGAAAAGACGGCCAACAACAATTTATAGACTACGCGTTGGAGTACATTCACGGAAGTGTACTTCACGAATTTGCGGGGCGCGAGAACGCCCTCTTCGACGCGAAGGAAGCCGCCTTTGCGGCAAAATTTGCTCCGTACATCACTGCCGGTGAGATCGGCAGGTTACACGATGTACTGAGCGAAGGGCACTACCTGGTGGAGCGAAATGCCAACGCCAACCTGCTCTTTACGCATATGAGCCTCGAGCTCATCCGGTACTTTGCAGCGCGCAAAGCCGGGCACAATGCTTAGATTTAACGAAACTTTTTGACATAAATGGGATGTGAATCATGTACGAACGGAAGCGGAGGACAGCCCGCCGGATGCCGCAACAATGGCACCTGTTCATCGGGCGGTTGCAGCAAGCTGGCGGTATACGATTGGCTGAGCAACATGGAGATGCCGGGCCACATGGCGCCGTTCGAGTACGTAGAAGTGAGGTTTAAAGGCACCCGAAAGGAATTCTATCGGAACAGCGAAAAGCTCTCCCTCAACACCGGCGATGCCGTGATCCTCGAAGCCACGACGGGCCACGATGTCGGCATCGTATCGATCACGGGAGAGCTGGCGAGGTTGCAAATGGAAAAGCACAACGCCCTCAAAAACACCCGCGACATTCGCCGTGTATTGCGCAAGGCAAGCAGCGACGAACTTGCCCTTTGGCGCGAGGCGAGGGGACTGGAAGACCCCACCATGTTCAAAGCGCGCGAGTTGGCGGGAATGCTTTCGCTCGATATGAAGATCAGCGATGTGGAGTACCGCGGCGACAAGTCGAAAGCCACTTTTTACTACACCGCCGAGGGGCGTGTAGACTTCAGGGAGCTGATTCGAAAGCTCGCCGAAACTTTTCGCGTGCGCATCGAGATGCGGCAAATCGGCGCCCGCCAGGAAGCGGCCCGACTCGGTGGCATTGGCTCATGCGGCCGCGAGCTATGCTGCAGCACCTGGCTCACCGACTTCAGGTCGGTGTCGACTAGTGCAGCGAGGTATCAGCAGTTGGCGCTCAACACCCAAAAGCTCGCCGGGCAATGCGGAAAGTTGAAATGCTGTCTCAACTACGAACTCGATTCCTACCTCGACGCGCTCAAGCATTTTCCGAAAAACCCGAACAAGCTTAAAACCAAAAAAGGAACGGCTTTCCACCTCAAAACTGACATCTTCAAGGCGCTGATGTGGTTCATTTACGCCGATGAGGCTTCGGGTACGCCCATTCCAATTCCCGTAGACCGCGTGAAGGAAATCCTCGACATGAATGCCGAGGGAAAGTATCCCGAAGATTTAAAAGATTTTGCAGAAATTCCCGAGCCCGTGCAAGAGGCCTTCTCCAATGTGGTGGGTCAGGACAGCCTCACGAGGTTCGACAAGCAGAAAGGCCGCAGTGGGCGCAGCGGAAAGCGCAAGAAGTCGAGGAAAAAGGGACGAGGCGGACCCCGCGCCGATGCCGGCGGCAATGCCCCGAAGCAGGCGGGCGGCCGCGACAAGGGAGGTAATAAACCCGAGAACAAGCAGGGCGGAGGCCCTTCAAATAAAAAGAAACGAAGCAACAGGCCCAAGAGGCGCAGACCTGACAACAACAATGGAAAAACATCGGGGAAATCTGATTCGTAGTCGAATACGGTGCAACCTTGCTGGCATCCTTGCCATTGCGACAGCGCTTGCCTTCACGGCGTGTAGCGATGAGAATACCGTATTTGAAGAGAACGTGGAGATCGCCGATGCGCGTTGGGCTGTCGGCGACAGGGCGGTTCTGACAGTAGACATCACCGACACGGTGAGTCAGCACAATTTTTTGATCAACGTGCGAAACACGGAGGACTATCCCTACCGCAATCTATATGTGTTTTTAAAAACCACTTTCCCCAATGGCAAGTCGTCGCGAGACACCATTGGGCTCTACCTGGCCGACGCCTCGGGCAGGTGGCTCGGCAGCGGAAACGGCTACCTGAGCAGCGGCCGCTATCCATCTGCCAGGGTCATGTATGCCTACAACAAGCGATTTCCGGTTTCGGGTACCTACACCTTCGAAATTGAGCAAGCCATGCGCACCGATACCCTGACGGGTATTAGAAACATCGGCCTGCGCATCGAGAAAAAACCAGCACATAAATGACAGCCACCATGTCCCGAATACAACGATCTTTTAAATTTGGCGTTCTAATCGGGAATTTTCAAAACTGATTATGACATCGGAAAAAGAAAAAAAGCCCCCCTCAATGTCCAAGAAGGCAGTATTCCTGCTTTGGCTCATCGTGCTGCTTCCGTTTGCGGCACTCGCCGGCCTGCTGATTTTGGCCAACAACAGCGAGCTCCCCGATACGGCCGCCCTGGCCAATCCCAAGACTAACCTCGCCACCGAAGTGCTCTCCTCTGATGGCGAAGTGCTCGGGAAATTTTATTTGGAAAACCGCACCAATGTGGACTTCGAAGACCTTTCGCCTTACCTGGTGCAGGCGCTTGTGGCCACAGAAGACGAACGTTTCTATTCGCATTCGGGCATCGACTTGCGCGGCACTTTGCGGGCAGGAGTGTATCTCGGGAAGCGCGGCGGTGCGAGCACCATCACGCAGCAGCTCTCCAAAATGCTTTTCACGGAAACCCCCGGCAACGGGATTCAACGGGTTTTTCAGAAATTCCAGGAATGGATTATCGCAGTGCGCCTCGAGCGGCAGTACACCAAAGACGAAATTCTGACCCTCTACCTCAATAAGTTCGATTGGATCAACAACGCTGTGGGCATCAAGTCGGCGGCAGGTGTGTATTTCGGAGTGGCACCCGATTCGCTCAAAATTGAGCAAGCTGCCATGCTGATAGGGATGGCCAAAGGGCCGGATTTGTACAATCCCGTGCGCCGCCCCGAATCTGCTACAGATCGCAGAAATACGGTGCTCGCGCAAATGGTGCGCAATGATTACATAACGCAGAGTGAGTACGACTCCATTGCAGACTTGCCACTGGGTTTGAATTTTCAAACTGTAGACCACAAGGAAGGTTTGGCACCGTACTTCAGAGAAGTGCTGCGCGCTGAGCTCAAGGTGATGTTTTCCGAAAAGGACCCCGCCGGAAATTACAAGTACATGAAGGCCGACGGATCACCTTACAACATTCACCGCGACGGCTTGCGCGTGTTTACCACCATCGATTCGAGGCTGCAGCGCCACGCCGAAATGGCAGTGGCCCGCCACCTGGGCGAAGAGCTGCAGGCACAGTTTTTCAACGATGTAGCCAAGTACCGCAACCCGCCGTTTGCCAATAGCCTCACCACCGACGAGATCAACGGAATCAAAACTGCCGCCATGCGCCGCACACCTCGCTACCGCTACATGACGGGAAGAGAGTGCCCGAATTGCCATCGAAGGGTGAACATCGAAAAGGAATCTGAAGCCACCGCCGACTTTTATCAGTGCAATTCAGAAGACTGTATGGAACGGTGGCGCGCTACCCCGGCCGACAGCATTGTGTATATTTTCAAAAATGAGAAGTTTCCGATGAAGGTGTTTACCTGGCAGGGAGAACGAGACACGCTCCTTACGCCTATGGACAGCATCTTGTACTACAAAAGCATCCTGAGGTCGGGGTTGGTGAGCATCGATCCTTCAACAGGTTTTGTAAAAGCCTGGGTGGGCGGCAACAACTACAAGTACTTCAAATACGACCATGTGAAGCAGGGCAAGCGACAGGTGGGAAGTACCTTTAAGCCCTTTGTGTATGCCACAGCCATCCGCGAAGGCTATTCTCCCTGCTACGAGGTTCCGAAGGTGCCCACCACTTTCCAGAAGGGGACTTTTAACCTCCAGGAGGATTACACCCCGCACGATCCCGACCGCGATTACGGCTACATGGTTTCCCTGAAATGGGGACTCGCCAACTCGGTAAACACAGTAACTGCCTGGGTTATGAAGCAATTCGGACCCGAATCGGTAATCAAACTTGCACGCGACCTCGGCATCGAGAGCCCCATGGAACCTGTGGTTTCGCAATGCTTTGGCGTGGCAGACCTGTCCCTGATGGAGATCACCTCGGCCAATGCCACTTTTGCCAACATGGGCGTGCACATAAAACCCGTGTATGTGACCCGCATCGAGGATAAAAACGGGAACCCGATTTTTCAGATGCAGCCCGAAACCAATGAAGCCCTCGACGAGCGGACGGCATACACCATGCTGAGCCTGATGCAGGGCACCGTCGACGCGGTGTACAACAAGCACACGGGCAAAGCAACCGGCACCGCAATGCGTTTGCGATCTGACCTCCCAGACCGCGATTACGACGGTTTTGACCGGTCGATTAAGATCGCGGGCAAGACGGGCACCACCCAAAATCAATCTGATGGTTGGTTCATGGGCCTCACCCCCGATCTGGTGACGGGTGTGTGGGTGGGAGCCGAAGACCGTTCGGTTCATTTCAGAACCCTGAGGCTCGGTATGGGTACCAATATGGCCCTGCCGATTTGGGGTTACTACATGAAGGCTGCCTATGCAGACCCCGACCTCAACATATCGCAGGGAGACTTTGAAAGGCCCGAGGGCCTGGGTGTTGAGCTTGACTGCGACGCCTACGAACGATCTCAAAATATTTTTGACACAGGAGATGATATTTCCTGGTAAAAACACGAAGTGTAATGAACAAACAAGTAAAAAATGCGGAGGCCGCCCTCGACGGCCTGGAATCGGGAATGACGGTAATGCTCGGCGGATTCGGGCTTTGTGGAATCCCAGAGGCATGCATCAAGGCCATGTCAAGCAGTACCGTAACTGACCTCACCTGTATTTCTAACAACGCCGGGGTCGACGACTTTGGCCTTGGCCTGCTCCTGCAAAAGAAGCAGATCAAAAAGATGATTTCCTCATATGTCGGTGAAAACAAAGAATTTGAAAGGCAGATGCTGAGCGGCGAGCTGGAAGTGGAGCTTATCCCCCAGGGCACCCTGGCCGAGCGGTGCCGGGCCACAGGAGCGGGCATACCCGCTTTTTTCACCCCTGCAGGCTACGGCACCGAGGTGGCAGAGGGCAAGGAGGTCCGCGAGTTTAACGGCAAAATGCACATCCTGGAGCATGCCTTTGACGCTGATTTTGCCATTGTAAAGGCTTGGAAGGGCGACACCGAAGGCAACCTGATTTACAAAGCCACCGCCCGAAACTTCAACCCCATGATGGCCATGGCGGGCAAAGTCACCGTGGCCGAAGTGGAAGAACTCGTGCCTGCGGGATCACTCGACCCCAATGAGATCCACACACCGGGAATCTTCGTCCAGCGCATTTTTAAAGGGGAGAATTACGAAAAGCGCATCGAACAGCGCACAGTTAGGCCGAGAACTTGACCCATTGATCTGAGCATACATGAAAGAGCGTTCGAAATTGTTCGCGGCCATCGCTTTAGCCGTCTTTATTTACGTTGTACTCCGGGCAATTTTTGTTCCCATTTCGCATGATGAGGCCGTAACTTATCTCCTGTATGTGCAGCGGGGTCACTTTTTGCCCCATAACATGATATGGGATGCCAATAACCACATTCTCAACTCGGTCCTGATGTACCCTGTTTACAAGATTTTTGGCGTTCACATACTTTCTCTGAGGTTGCCCAATGTGATGGCATTTCCTGTTTATGCCTTCTTCATTTATAAACTGCTTTCGAAACTGAGATCTCATCTGGTGTTTTATTTGGGGGCCATGGCCCTGCTCAGTGCACCGTTGTTGCTCGATTTTTTTGCCCAGGCCAGGGGATACGGGATAAGCATGGCAACCTTTGCCGGAGGACTTTATTTTATGAATCGGTATTTCTCAACCGGATTGCCGAAGTATCAGTGGTTCGTTTGGTTGTTTTTTTCGCTGACCCTGGCGGCAAATATGAGTATGATGAACAGCTATTTGATCGCTTTGGGACTCATCGCGGTCATGGCCGTGAGGAAGTTTGGTTTTTCGAACCTGAAGGGCCATTTGCTGCCATACGCAATAGGAGGATTGCTGCCCTTTGCGGGCTTTTCAATTTACGCCATGGCCATGCGCCAACGCGGGCTGCTTTATTATGGAGAGAAAGACGGGTTTGTGGAAATTACCGTGCGCTTGCTCAATAAGTTCGTGTTCTATTCTGACGATTTGTTTCTGGCCCGCGTGGTGGCAGTGCTCGGTGTTATTTTTGGTGGATATCTGATCTTCTTATGGGTCAAAAGACAGCTGCACAGCCCCGACACGGGGACCATCTCAGCGGTGTTTTTGCTGGGCAATGCGGCGGGAGCGATACTGCTTTGCCACCTGCTCGAGGTCAACTATCCGGAAGACCGCACCGGCTTGTATTTTGTGCCTCTTTTTATACTTGCGGCAACTTTCGCTTTTGACTCAGTGGTAGCCAAAGTGCCCCTCATGAAATTTACGGCGCTCTCGCTCGCGGTTATTCCTGTTTTGGCCATCACCGGGGGCAATATCGGATACACGAGGTTGTGGCGAGAACTGCACATTCATCCCGGTCTCTACGAGTACATTGCCGACCGCCATCCGGACGACAATACCACCGTGGAAAGCTACTTTCTCACGGCCACCAGCTGGGGTTACAACACCATAATTCACAACACCTTGCTGTCGCCGATCATTCCTACGCGCTTTGCCAATAACCGTGCGGATTATGCCATTTGCTACCGCGACAGGTGTGATGGCCTGGCACTGACCCATGACACGGTTTACAAAGACCCAAGAAATGACATTTACCTCATGAAGCGCAATCTTCCCTGGGAGTGGGAAGCATTTGAGCAAGCTGAGGAACTTCTGAAATACGAAGGCAATGATGAATTTATAAACTTTTATGTCACCGAAGACTCTGTCACGCTGGCCCGATTCGAGGCCATGGATCTAAGGCTTAGCGTGAAAAGTGATGCAGAACCGCTGCTTTGTGATATCGTGATCTCAGCCAGAAATGAAAATGATAAAGTAATTCATTACGAATTTATGGCACTCAATTGGATGCGGGAGAAATGGGACGGCAATACCCTGCAAGCAAGGCGGATGGTAAAGTTGCCCGAAGGCAGCCATAAGCTGGTGTGCTATGTGTGGAATATGAAAGAAGCCGAGATAAGCGTCGCTTTTGAAGAAATCACCCTGCTGGAATCAGCGACTGAGTAGTTCTTTGGGATGATTGCAGTGGTTCGGTAATCCTGCCTGTGCAACGCTTGCCCCGTTTTTGGAAGTCTGACGATATGGTGTCCCCTGCTTTTGGATGAGCGCTTGCAGTTGTTCATATTTTGTACTTTCACGGCAACAAAAACAGACCACCATGGCATTGGACAAACAAGGCATCGCCAAACGAATTGCAAAAGAACTCAAGGACGGCTATTACGTCAACCTTGGAATCGGGATACCCACCCTGGTGGCAAATTATGTTCCCGAGGGTATATCCGTCGAGTTTCAATCTGAAAACGGCGTGCTCGGTATGGGCGCTTTTCCCCTTGAGGGCGAAGAAGACGCTGACCTGATCAACGCCGGGAAGCAAACCATTACTGTGAAAGAAGGGGCTTCGTTTTTTGATTCGGCCACGAGCTTTGCGATGATTCGAGGACAGCACGTGCAGCTCACAGTGCTCGGTGCCATGGAGGTTTCTGAAAACGGCGACATTGCCAATTGGAAGATACCGGGCAAGTTGGTCAAAGGAATGGGCGGAGCCATGGACCTCGTGGCCTCGGCAGAGAACATTATCGTGGCCATGACCCATACCAACAAGCACGGCGATAGTAAGCTACTTCCCGCATGTTCGCTCCCGCTTACAGGTGTGGCCTGCGTGAAGCGCATTGTCACTGACCTTGCGGTGCTTGACATTTCCCCGGAAGGGGGCTTTGTGCTCAGAGAGCTTGCACCAGGCGTGAGCATAGACGAAGTCAAGGAAAAAACAGCAGGAAAACTTATCGTTCCTGAAGAAGTCGAAGAAGTGAAGGTTTGAAACTGACCACAGAATTTTGAAAAAAATGAATACCGCCATCGACGCGGTATTTTTTTGCTCGCGGAACAGCTTCGATATCAGATAGATTGAAACAAAAAGACACAAAAAAAGCCGCTCGGCTGATGCTATGCGGCTTTTAGTGCTCCCCCTCTTGGACTCGAACCAAGGACCCTCTGATTAACAGTCAGATGCTCTAACCAGCTGAGCTAAGGAGGAGTGAATATTTCAATTTCGGGGTGCAATATTACTCCAAAAGTTATGAATTACCAATACCTTTGCAAAAAAATTAATCATGAGTTTAGTAGTGGTAGGCACCGTAGCCTTTGACAAAATTTCGACACCTTTCGGTAAATCAGACAAAATTGTGGGTGGCGCTGCGACCTACATCGGGTTGTCGGCGAGTCAGTTTAGTAATAATGTGAATCTTGTTTCTGTTATCGGCGATGATTTTCCCGAGGAATTTCTCGCAGGGATGAAGCAGCGCAATATCAACCTCGACGGGCTGCAAATCAGGCAAGGGGAGAAATCTTTTTTCTGGGAGGGAAAATACCACTATGATATGAACTCCCGTGACACCCTCGATACACAGCTGAACGTGCTGGCCGATTTCAAACCCGTCCTGCCAGATGCGTATAAGGACTGCGACTTCCTCATGCTTGGCAATCTCGCCCCTTCAGTACAGCTCGAAGTCATTGAGCAGATTGAAAACCGCCCCAAGCTCATCGTACTCGACACCATGAATTTCTGGATGGACAGTGCCATGGACGACCTCAAGAATGTGATCGCCAAGGTAGACGTCATCGCGATCAATGACGAGGAGGCCCGACAGCTATCCGGAGAGTACAGCCTGGTAAAGGCCGCACGCAAAATACTCGCGATGGGACCTTCATTTATCGTGATCAAAAAAGGAGAGAACGGTGCATTGTTGATCGACAATAACAACATGTTTTTCGCTCCTGCCATGCCCCTCGAGGATGTGATGGACCCCACTGGTGCCGGCGATACTTTTGCTGGCGGATTCATAGGCTACCTTGCCAATTCGCGCGATATATCTTTCGAAAATATGAAGCGCGCGGTGATTGTGGGATCGGCCATGGCAAGCTTTACAGTCGAAAAATTCGGAACTGAGCGCCTGCTCAACCTCACCGAGGTGGAGATCGATGAGCGCATTCAGCTCTTCGTTGATCTGGTCGATTTCGATATCCTCTTGGTGGACTGACGCTAAAATAACCTGTTTAAAACATGGCATTGCCCGCGCTCGAGAGCTTTTCATAGCCCTCGTCCGCGGGCAAGTCTTTTTTGAGGGCTGCACCCACCGCGAGTCGGTCACAGATTTCGTTGTATTTGTGGCCGGCGTGGCCTTTCACCCACTCGAACTTCAGTTTTTCCGGCTTTTTCAATTCCAGAAAGCGCCGCCAGAGGTCGGGGTTTTTCTTGTCTTTGAATCCTTTGCGCACCCAGTTGTGCACCCAACCTTTATTGATGGCGTCCACCACGTATTTGCTGTCGCTGTACACGGTCACTTCTGCGCCCGGGTCTTTGATGGTTTCCAGCGCCACGATCACACTCAGCAACTCCATCCGGTTGTTGGTCGTTTTGCGAAAGCCGGCTGCAAGCTCTTTTTTATGCCCTTTCTCGCTCAGCAATACCACGCCGTAGCCGCCGGGACCGGGATTGCCGCGCGAGGAGCCATCGGTGTAAATAGAGACTTTCAAGACTTCAGCTTTTTAAGACAGGATTCGATTACCTTAGGATAATTGGCATGCTCGAGCTTTTGGATTTTCGCCTTCAGCGATTCGAGGGTTTCGCCGGGGTCGATAGGTGTTTTGGTTTGGAATATAATTTCACCGTCGTCGTACACTTCATTAACGTAGTGGATGGTAATGCCTGTTTCGGTGCGTCCGTCCGAGAGCACGGCGCGGTGCACGTGGTCGCCGTACATGCCTTTTCCACCGTAGTCGGGGAGGAGTGCCGGGTGTATATTTACCATCCTTCCGGAAAATTCCCGGGTGACCTCAGCCGGCACCATGGCTAAAAATCCCGCCAGGGCGATGAAGTCGATCCGGTGGTGGTGCAGCATTTTTAGGAGTTGCTCGGGCGTACTTTTGAGCACTGACCCGGGAACCACTTCAGTTGGAATGCCGTGCGCCTTGGCATGCGCGATTGCTCCGATGCCCGGTTTGTTGGCGACCAGCAAGGCCACTTTGTCGCAAGGCCACTTTGTCGCCCGAGCGACTTTCTTTGAATCGGCGTATAATTTCAAGAGCGTTGGAACCCCCGCCCGAGGCAAAAATCGCTATATTGCTCATAATTGTTGTGCACATCAGTTGTGTGTGTCAAAACTAATTGTTCCGAACAAACCTACCTAACGACATGAACCGAGCAGCCGCATATGCACGGGTGCCCTTCCGCGAAAAACGTCTCGAACCGGAGGCCGCCGAGGCAGCGATATCTTCATTTGCTGAGGCCATGGCCGGCCGCCGCAGTATACGGAACTTCAGCAGCGACCCCGTACCCGTGGAGCTTGTGAGAAAAGCAATCGAGGCAGCTGCTTCCGCTCCTTCAGGTGCCAACAAGCAGCCGTGGGCGTTTTGCATTGTGGGCGACCCCGCTTTAAAAAAACAAATTCGGCAGGCGGCCGAGAAGGAGGAGTACCAAAATTACCACGGACGGATGAGCGAAGCCTGGAAGGATGATCTCAGGCCCATTGGAACCGATCACATCAAGCCCTTTTTGGAAGAAGCCGCATACCTGATTGTCATTTTTAAGAAGCCCTACGATATTGTGGACGTGGAGAAAAAGAAGAATTACTACGTAAATGAATCGGTGGGGATAGCTGCGGGAATTCTGCTTGCAGCCCTGCGCCTGGCAGGACTGGCCACACTGACCCATACGCCTGCGCCCATGGACTTTCTGGCAAAGGTATTGAGCCGCCCCGACTATGAGCGGGCCTATTTACTCATACCGGTAGGCTTTCCACACCCTGATGCAACGGTACCCGACATTGGCAGAAAGCCTGTAAGTCAGGTGGTTTTTGAACCTGACGACCAGGCCGAAAAGATCGGAACTGTTGGTCAGGCAGTAGAATACATCGAAAGCAACGTTAAGTAATCGATAAATTATGGAGCTCAAACGCGTTGTCGTAACAGGCATCGGTGCGCTCACTCCCATCGGCAATAACGCCCGCGCATTCAAAGAAGGGCTGGCGAAGGGAGTGAGCGGAGCGGCTCCTATTACCCGATTCGACGCTTCCAAATTCAAAACGCAGTTTGCATGTGAAGTCAAAGATTTTGACATCAATGACCACATGGACCGCAAAGAAGCCAGGAAGATGGACCCATACGCACAGTATGCGGTTGTGGCGGCCACAGAGGCCGTTGAAGGATCGGGAATTTTAAACGCCAACCCCGACGTAGATCGGGTTGGTGTGATTTGGGGTTCGGGAATCGGAGGTCTTAAGACTTTTCTGGATGAAGTTGTGAACTTCGCCGGCGGTGACGGAACCCCGCGGTTCAATCCGTTTTTTATTCCCAAGATGATCGCCGACATTGCCTCGGGGCTCATCTCCATCAAGTTTGGTTTCAGAGGCCCGAATTTTACTACGGTATCAGCGTGCGCCTCATCCACCAACGCCATCATCGACGCTTTTAACCTGATACGCCTCGGCAAGGCCGACGCATTCGTTTGCGGAGGTTCCGAAGCTACAATCAATGAAGCCGGGATCGGTGGCTTCAATGCCATGCATGCCCTCTCAACCCGAAATGACGAAGCTGCCTCGGCATCGCGACCTTTTGATCGCACCCGCGACGGATTTGTGATGGGCGAAGGAGCAGGTGCACTGATCGTCGAAGAGCTCGAACACGCCAAAAAGCGAGGCGCTAAAATTTACTGCGAAATTGCAGGTGGAGGCATGTCGGCCGATGCACACCACATCACCGCGCCACATCCCGAAGGTCTCGGAGCGCTCAACGTAATGCGCAGGGCCCTTGAAGATGCGCAAATGAATACAGAAGATATTGACTATGTCAATGTCCACGGAACCTCCACACCTCTGGGCGACATTGCTGAAACCAAGGCCATCAAGCAGATGTTTGGCGACCACGCCTACAAACTCAATATTTCAGCCACCAAGTCGATGACGGGCCACTTGCTCGGCGCGGCCGGGGTGGTCGAATCATTGGCCTGCATATTTGCCATCACCGACGGGTTCATTCCGCCCACCATCAATTTTAAAGAAGCGGATCCCGATATTGACCAAAAGTTGAACTTTACACTCAACAAAGCACAGGAGAGGAAGATCAAAACAGCTTTGAGCAATACATTCGGATTTGGTGGTCACAATACCTCCGCGATTTTCAAAAAATTCGAGGGCTAAGAAATCGCATTTGAACTTCACGCGTTTATTCAAAAAGTTCAAAACGGAGAGGGACCGTCAAATTTTTGACCTCATCTCTGACACCTTCGGCGTGTCGCCGAAAGAACTCAGCCTTTACATCACCGCCCTGAGGCACAAGTCTGCGGCAAAGAATATTTACAACGGCAATGCCGCCAGCAATGAGCGTCTCGAATTTCTCGGTGATGCAGTTCTCGACGCAGCCGTAGCCGATTACCTTTTCGACAAATACCCCGACGCCGAGGAAGGTGAAATGACGAAAATCAAAAGCCGCATCGTGAGCCGCGACAACCTCAACCTCATGGCACGCAAGATGGGGGTTCCGGATCTTTTGGAAACTGATGCACAGGCGGCCAGGGCAAAGGATTCGATTGCAGGAAATGCATTGGAGGCCCTCTTTGGCGCTATGTACTGCGACCTCGGCTATCCGAAAACACGTATCGCCACGATGCGTGCGCTCAACAGATACACTGACCTTGAAACCCTGGAATACGAAGAGGCCGACTTCAAAAGCCGCCTTTATGAAGAGGCACACAGGCGGAAGGTCGACCTGAGGTTTGACACTACACCCCATTCCACGTCAGGCGGAGACAAGTACTTTGTATCCACTGTTTTTTTTGATGATCAAATGGCGGGAAAAGGCAAAGGATCCTCTAAAAAAAGAGCGGAACAATCAGCTGCGGAAGCCGCGTTGGATAACCTTAACGTAAAGTGAACAAAGAATTTCATAGCTTCGTGTGCAATTGACGTAAAGCATGGCTAAGTTTACCCTGGATATAACCGATGAATATCCATATACCTTATTAGGAATCAATACTTCCCTTAAGGGATACAGGTTAGCTTGGAACCTCAATAGAAATTTGAACCTGCGCTTGCAGCGGGAGGATCCTATCGAAGCATTCAATAAACTGAAAGAAAAAGTGAATTTTTCTTTTTACTCATTTATTGAAGAGAATCGAAACACGGTGTACAGGCTTATTGAAAATCGTTCAGGAGGAAATTTTTTTATTCCCGAGCAGCCTCGATGCGATTACCTGTTGATTATAGATCGACCATCTGAGCAGGGGTCAAATGAAATGTTGAAAATAATTCGCGGAATCAGTTCCGTATCCATGGCCTTCGAAATTCAAATCGAAAGCCTTAAATCGAAGCAAAATATATTACTCACGATATGACGAACAAAAAGACAAAGATTGTGGCCACCCTGGGCCCGGCTTCAGACAGTGTTGAGGCGATCTCGGCCATGATTAAGGCTGGAATGAATGTGTGTCGAATTAACTTCTCGCACGGCGAAATCAAGCGCCACGACGAAACCATCGACAACATCCGAAAGGCGGATAAGAATCTGGGTACCAATACAGCCATCCTCGCAGACCTGCAAGGGCCTAAATTGCGTGTTGGAAAAATTGGAAATGGAGGAAAAGAACTGATCGATGGAGAAGTGATCACCTTCACCACCATCGAGGCTGAGTCTGGCGAAGACAAGCTTTACATGACCTACCCCGAATTTCCGCGCGACGTGAAGGTCGGTGAACGCATCTTGCTCGACGATGGAAAGCTGACCCTGGAGACCGTCTCTACCAATGGCAAAGACGAAGTTACAGCCAAAGTAATCCACGGCGGACTGCTCACCAGTAACAAGGGGGTGAACCTTCCGAATACGAAGATTTCACAACCCTGCATTACAGAAAAGGACGCCAAAGATCTGGAGTACGTTCTCACCAAAAATGTGGACTGGATCGCCCTCTCTTTCGTCAGGTCTGCGCGCGACATCATTGAGCTGAGGCACCTGATCAAAGCTGCAGAAAAGCATGCCCGTATTGTGGCTAAAATTGAAAAGCCCGAGGCCATTGACGATATCGACGATATCATCCGCGAAACGGATGCCATCATGGTGGCAAGAGGTGATTTGGGTGTGGAAATTCCGCTGCAAAATGTGCCACTCATCCAGAAAATGCTGATTCGAAAAAGTCTGAAAAACGGAAAGCCGGTGATTGTGGCCACCCAAATGATGGAGAGCATGATCGAAGCCAACACGCCCACCAGGGCTGAGGTAAACGATGTGGCCAATGCCGTACTCGACGGCGCCGATGCAGTGATGCTCAGTGCAGAAACATCTGTGGGAAAGTATCCTTTGAAGGTGATCGAAGTGATGAGTCGCATCGTTAAAGAGGTGGAAAAATTGGATGAGATTTATCACCACGAAGAACCGCCTGCCGAAATACACGAAAGCAGGTACATCACTAACTCTATATGCTTTAATGCGGTAAGGCTTTCCAAGCGCGTCGAGGCCAAAGCAATTATCGCAATGACTTTTTCAGGCTACACGGGCTTCAAAGTAGCCAGCCAGCGGCCGCGGGCTGAAATTTTCATTTTTACGGGAAATAAAAATATCCTAACACAAATGAGTTTGGTGTGGGGTGTGCGCGCCTTCTTTTACGATAAGATGGTGAGTACTGACCACACCATGGACGACATCAAATACATCCTTAAAAAGGAGAAAATGGTGCGTGAGGGCGATTTCACCGTTCACATCGCCAGCATGCCCATCAAAGAAGCGGGGATGTCAAACACCCTGAAGCTCGATAAAGTATAGCCGGCTTTAGCCTGATTTACCAGGCGCCTTTGAAAGAATTCAGAAAGCGCGCGTCGTTTTCAAAGAGCATACGGATGTCGCCGATTTGGAACCGGTTCATCGCAATGCGCTCTATGCCCATGCCGAAGGCGTAGCCCGAATACACTTTCGGGTCTATTCCGGAGGCTTCGAGCACGTTGGGATCTACCATGCCACAGCCCATAATTTCGAGCCAACCCGTGCCTTTGGTGATGCGGTGGTCCACTTCGTTTTCCAAGCCCCAGTACACGTCCACTTCGGCGCTGGGCTCGGTGAAGGGAAAGTAGGAGGGGCGCATCCGTATCTCGGTTTTCCCGAAAAATGCTTCCGCAAAATAGGCGATGGTCTGTTTGAGGTCGGCAAAGGTCACACCCTTGTCGATGTAAAGGCCCTCGACCTGATGAAAAATGCAGTGCGAACGCGAAGAAACAGCTTCGTTTCTGTACACCCGACCCGGGGCGATAATTCGGATGGGCGGTTCTTGCGATTCCATGATGCGCACCTGCACCGAGGAGGTATGTGTGCGCAGGGCGATATCCGGGTCTTTTTCGATGAAAAAAGTATCCTGCATGTCGCGGGCGGGGTGCTCGGGGGGGAAGTTGAGCGCTGAGAAGTTGTGGCGGTCGTCTTCGATTTCCGGGCCTTCAGCCACGGTAAATCCGATTCGTTTGAAGATGTTTTCAATCTCGCTGCGCACTAAGGATACGGGGTGCCGACTGCCGTATGGCTCCTGACCTGAGGGCCTGCTCAGGTCTTCACCATCCGCACTGGCGGCAGTATCGGCTCCC